>JAFXDI010000043.1 GCA_017521245.1 Bacteroidales bacterium | reverse complement strand
TCTCTATTGCACTAAACATTATTATGATTGATGCTATGCAGAGACCAAAGAATGCTCCCCATATATAATTGTCTCCTCTTAAAAAGAATTTTTTGTTTTCCATAACTATATCTCTTTTACACATTTTTTAAATTGTTCTCCTCTGTCCTCGTAACTTTTGAATAAATCAAAACTTGCACAGCATGGTGATAGTAGCACAGTATCTCCTGGGTTTGCCATTTCAAAGGCTTTTTCTACTGCCTCTTTCATTGATGAGGCATCTGCCATATCTTTACCCATTCCATCAAAGAATTTATGTAGTTTGCTGTTGTCAACGCCAAGGCATACTATTGCTTTTACTTTATCTTTTACTAGTTGCTCAATTTCGGTGTAGTCGTTACCTTTATCTTTTCCTCCGAGTATTAATACAACAGGGGTTTTCATACTCTCTAAGGCATACCAGCATGAGTTTACGTTGGTTGCTTTTGAGTCGTTTATAAACTCCACTCCGCGAACTCTTCCTGCCTTCTCTAAACGGTGTTCTACTCCTTTAAATCCGCTTAATGCTGCTCTAATCTCTTCTTTACGTATTTCAAGGACTTTTGCTGATATTGATGCGGCTAACGAATTAAATAGATTGTGTCTGCCTTCTAGTGACAGGGCTTCTTCTTCAATGGATATCTCTCCGTTTTTATCGTTTATTATTATATTCTTTCCATCTTTATATGCTGCAACTCCTTCGCTGTTTGTCTCTGCAAATGGATAGAGTCTTGATTTTAGATTATATTTTGATAGCTCTTCTGTAATAATTGGATCGTCTTTCCAGAAGATAAAGGCATCGTTCTCTGTTTGATTTTGTGTAATGCGAAATTTAGCGTCAACATAGTTTTGCATTTCATATCCGTATCGGTCGAGGTGATCGGGTGTTATGTTCAACAGTACTGCTATGTTGGCTTTAAAATCGTACATATTGTCTAACTGAAAACTGCTTAATTCTATTACGTAGTAGTCGAAGTTTTGTGTGGCTACTTGTAGGGCTAAACTTTTTCCTACATTTCCGGCTAATCCAACGTTTAGACCTGCACTTTTTAGTATGTGATAGGTTAAAAGAGTTGTAGTAGTTTTTCCGTTACTTCCTGTTATACATATCATTTTGGCATTAGTATAGCGTCCGGCAAACTCTATTTCAGAGATTACGGGAATCTCTTTTTCGAGTATGGCTCTCATTACGGGAACGGTATCGGGTATGCCCGGACTCTTTATTACTTCATCGGCATTTAAGATTTTATCCATTGTGTGAGAGCCACTTTCGTTTTCTATATCGTACTCTTTAAGTAGTGATAGATAGTTCTCTTTAATGGGCGAACTATCTGACACGAAAACGTCAAAACCTTTAAGTTTTGCTAATACGGCTGCTCCTGCTCCGCTCTCTCCTGCTCCTAATACTACTACTCTTTTTGTCATTATCTTATTTTTAATGTAACTATTGTAAGTGCTGCTAAAAGTATTGTAATAATCCAGAAACGAAGTGTTATTCGTGATTCTGGCATTTTATTTACCGGTGCTTGTAAAATCGCTTTTATTGATCCGTCTCCATCTTTTTGAAAGTGGTGATGAAGTGGTGTCATCTTAAATATTCTGCGTCCCTCACCATATCTTTTCTTTGTGTATTTGAAATATGCTGTTTGCATTATTACACTTAAACTTTCAACAAAGAATATTCCGCATAATAGGGGTAGTAGCAGTTCTTTGCGTAAGATTATTGCCAATACGGCTACTATTCCTCCAATTGTTAAACTTCCGGTATCTCCCATAAATACTTGTGCAGGATATACGTTATACCACAAGAATCCTATTAATGCTCCTGCAAATGCGCTGATGAATACCACCAACTCCTCTGAGCCAGGTATATACATTATATCAAGATATGATGAGTACATAACGTGTCCCGATAGATATGCAAATATTCTTAACGTCACGCCTATTATTGCGGTTGTACCTGCTGCTAATCCATCAAGACCATCTGTTAAGTTTGCTCCGTTTGAAACGGCTGTAACAACAAGGATACTCATTACAACAAATATTATCCATCCAACGGTTTGTGCTGTCTCTCCTTCAAAAGGTAGAATATCTGCATAGTCAAGGTTATGGTCTTTTACAAAAGGAATGGTTGTTTTTGTTGATTTTGTATTTTCGTTTTGTACTACCTCAGTGGTAATAGTTGTCTCAGTTGTTTTTTGTATTTCAGTTTTTTCGCGAATAACTACATCGGGCGATAGGTATAGGGTTAATCCAACTATCAATCCTAATCCAACTTGTCCAATTATTTTGAATTTGCCTTTCATTCCCTCTTTGTTTTTCTTGATTACTTTTATGTAATCATCGGCAAATCCTAAAACTCCTAACCATGCAGTGGTTACAAGCATAAGAATCATATATATGTTATTAAGTCGCCCAACTAACAAACATGGTATGAGTATAGCTATTATGATTATTATTCCGCCCATTGTAGGAGTTCCCTTTTTTGATAGTTGTCCCTCCAATGAGAGGTCACGGATTGTCTCTCCTATCTGAAGTTTTTGCAGTTTATTTATAATTTTTCGTCCTATTATCATTGCGATAAATAGCGATATAACAAATGCCAAGGTACTACGGAATGATATATATTGAAACATTCCTGCTCCGGGTATATCAATTGTATTTAAATAGTTAAATAAATCGTACAACATATTGTTCCTCTTTTTTATTATAATATTTCCTCAAATGCTTTTTCTATCTCTTCTCTATCGTCAAAATGGTATTTTACTCCTTTTATCTCTTGGTAATCTTCGTGCCCTTTCCCTGCGACTAAAACTACATCTCCTGCTTTTGCAAGTCTGATTGCAAGTCTGATTGCTTCGCGACGGTCGGTTATAGCTAAACATTTTTTTAGTTGTGCTGCTGATAATCCTTCTTTCATATCTGCAATTATTTGTTCTGGCTCTTCATCACGAGGGTTGTCAGAGGTAAGGATTAATTGGTTTGATAATTTTGCTGCCTCTTGTGCCATTATAGGTCGTTTGCCTTTATCTCTGTTTCCTCCTGCTCCAATTACAGAGATTATATCTCCTTTACCTCGTATTACTTCAGTTATTGATTGCAATACATTGGTTATGGCATCGGGAGTGTGTGCGTAGTCTACTATCGCTGTTATTCTATTTTTTGATAGTGTTTGAAAACGTCCTGATACAGGTATTAATGCTGATATTATTGTTAATACCTCTTCAGGGTCTTTTCCTAACAAGCACGCTGCTCCGTAAACTGCCAATAGGTTGTAGGCGTTAAATTTTCCTACAAATAGAGTTTCTACCTCTCTGTTGTTTATTTGAAGTGTTGTTCCATCAATGCGACTCTCTATTATTTTACCTTTAAATTCTGCCATTGATAGAAGTGAGTATGCACTTTGTTTTGCTTTGCAATTTTGTAACATAACTGCTCCGTTCTTATCGTCGGCATTTGTTAGGGCAAAGGCCTTTTTGCTTAATGAGTCAAAGAAACTCTTTTTGGCTTTTAAGTATGCGTCCACTGTTTTGTGGTAATCCATGTGATCGCGAGTGAGGTTTGTGAATATTCCTCCATCAAAATCTAATCCTCCAATTCTTTTCTGGTCGGCTGAATGTGAACTTACCTCCATAAATGCGTATGTGCATCCTTGCTCTACCATCTCGCTTAAAAGTTTGTTTAGCGATAGTGGGTCGGGTGTTGTGTGGGTTGATGGGACTGGTTTGTCATCTATATAGTTACATACGGTAGATAGTAGTCCAACTTTTTCCCCAAACATCTTGAACATTTTATACAAGAGTGTTGCTATGGTAGTTTTTCCATTTGTTCCTGTTACTCCTACAAGGCGTAATTTTTCTGACGGGTAATTGAACCATGCCGATGCGAGTTGTCCGAGTGCAAGTTGTGTGTCGGGGGTAACTATGTATGTTACTCCTTGCTTTTGAATTTCGGGGATATCTTCGCATACAATTGCTATTGCTCCTTGTTCTATTGCTTTATCAATAAATTTGTGACCATCAACAACTGTTCCTTTTACAGCAATGAACATATATCCCGATTTTATATTGCGAGAGTCGGAATCTATTCCTTGCACTTCTTGCTCAATATCACCAATTATGCTTTTTACTTTTATCTTCTCTAAAAGTGTTGCTATTTTTTTCATAATATTTAGTTTTCTAATATTATTATTACTTCATCGCCTTTGTTATAAGGGGTGCCACGAGCGGGGATTTGTTGTTTTACATATCCTCTCCCCTGTGCTGTTACTTTTACGCCTGAATTTTCTAATGTATATATGGCATCTCTTATACCCATACCTATAACTGATGGCAATGTTATTATGTCGTTACTTTCAACATCGCAGGTGTCTGTTGTAATCTCTTCGTTGTGTTCTGCTGTGTATTCTATATTTAAAGAGTCGCACAATGTTTCTGTTATGCTATCTATTCCTTTTGATATCTTAGGTCCTCTTTTTGTCTCATCTCCTGCTTGTAATTGTGGAGCTTCGTTTAAGTACCCTAATGCGTACATATTCTCAGCTATCTCTTTGAGAACTCCTCCTGCAATTGGTCCTGCCGATGGATATACTCCTCTTGGACGTGTAACCACAACTATACATGAGTATTTGGGTTTCTCATCATCGGGGAAGTACCCACAGAACGATACTCTGTGTGTTCTTGCGTTTGGATCGTATCCAAACTCTCCCGGATATATTATAACTGTTCCTGTTTTTCCTGCAATAGCTACATTTGGTGATTTCAGGTTTTGTGCTGTTCCGTTTTGAACAACACTAGTTAGAATTTCTCTTACTTGAGTTATTGTTTTAGGTTTACATATCTGTTCCCTAACAACTTTGCTATCTATATGCTCTATTACTTTTCCCTCTTTTAGAATGTCAGTAACAAATATTGGTGAAATCATTTTACCTCCATTTGCTATGGCATTATAAAACATTAAAGAGTATATTGGAGGAACTTGGATATTATATCCGAAACTCATCCATGGAAGTGTGGTATAACTCCAAAGTTTGCTTGATAATTTGGGAATTTGTGGATATGCTTGTCCAATTAATTTCAAATCTACTTTTTCGTTTATTCCCATCTGGTCGAGTTTGTCAAGAAACTTTTGAGGGTTATTTTCATATCCTTTTAGAACAACTTTTGCTGTTCCTATATTTGATGACTCTTCCATGATTCGGGTTACAGATATTGGACCAAAGCCACCTCTATGGGCATTCCAATCTCGTATCTGTTTTGAATTTCTACCATTGGGATGACGGTGTGTGTATGTTCCATCCTCTGTGTCAAATATCTCGGTAGGAGTTGTTACTCCATCATCTAATGCCGCAGTTATTGCAACGGTCTTAAAGGTTGAGCCTGGTTGATATAATCCACTTATGGCAAAATTTCGTGACTCTCCAAATTTTCCCTCTTTTATTCTTGAGTAGTTGGCAATTGCTTTTACGGCTCCTGTCTCTACCTCCATTACTATTACGCTACCATTATCAGCATCAACCTCTTTTAATTTCCTTAAAAGGGCCTCTTCGGCGTGATATTGTATTGTTAGGTCAATTGTGGTGCGTATATCGCAACCATTCACTTTAGGAATTTCGGTACCTCTTATTTCTACGGGTTGTTTCCTAATGATTCTGAAATCGGCTTTCCCGTCTTTCCCCCTTAGAATTGAGTCGTAAGCCAACTCAATACCATATTCGGCTTTACCATTTTTAAGCCTTCCTATGGTTCGTGATGCAACTTTACCGAATGGCATCTCTCTCTTCTCCTGTGATTCTACAAAGAATCCAGTAGCACCACCTCCTTTATTTACCAAAGGGAACTTCTTTATTTCAAGTAAATCAAGGTATGAGACAACTTTGGGACTTAAGTTTATTCTTCCTGATTTATTCTTATATCCTTTTAATAATTTTTTCTTGTATTCCGATGCACTCTTATCTCCCAATTTTTTAGAAATTGCCAGACAGAAAGCATCGATATATTTATTCAAAGTGTCGGGGTGAGGAACTCTTACATACTTTCCGTTATCTTTAATATCTCTAAAGTCGAAGAAGAGTTTATACTCCTTTATTGTACTTGCTACTATTTCATCATCTGCAGATAATATGTTTCCTCGATGGGCGGGAATTTTTACATCTTTCATTATGGCAGCTTCAGACTTCTTATTCCAACCCTCTCCCTCAATAAATATTATTTTGATAACTTTTCCTATAACGAAGAGGCACATTACTACGACTATCACCGATATAAGAAAATATTTGAATGATATTTTGCTTTGTTTACTTCTCTCCATCTTCTTCAATTATATATGGGGGTTGTGTAGGAAATTCTAAATCTAAATTATTTTTGTCAATATATTTAATTATTGAGTCGACGCGTTGTATCTTTTTCAGGCGTGATGACGTCTCAAGTGCTCTGTATCTTGTTTCTGTAATTTTTCGCTCTGTTTTTTTTATCTCTGCTACATTTATTTGGTTAATATATCTGTTAGAGATGTAGAATAGGGCTACTATTATAATTGTTGAGAATGTTATCCAATGACGGATGATAAAATCGATGGATAGTATCTTGCCATTTAGAAATATTCTTATAGGTTTCAATATCCCCTTCAGAAATCTTACTCTCTTTTTCTCTGTATTAGGTTCTCCGTCCTTTGAAGAGCTTTTATCTTCTTGGGTGGATATATCTATATCATCAGTGTTTGTTGATCTGTTTTCAAGATTTTCCATCTCTTCTCTGTTGTTTTCCTCTACCATAATTATTTTTTTTCTGCTATTCTTAATTTTGCTGAACGTGATCTGGGATTACGCTCTATCTCCTCTTCTGAAGGGGTTATAACTTTATTGTTTACTTGTTTTAAGGGAGTTATTAATCTTCCAAAGAAGTCTTGCTCTGCTTTACCTTCAAAATTTCCGTATCTAAAAAAATCTTTTACAATTCTATCTTCAAGAGAGTGGTATGTTAAGATTACAATTCGACCTCCCGGTTTTAGTATCTCTACGCTTTGTTGTAACATACTTTTTAGACTCGACATTTCATCATTAACCTCAATACGCAATGCTTGAAATATTTGAGCCAACTCTTTCTTCTCTTGTTTTGGATTAATCATCCCCTTTATTATTGAGAGCAGATCTGATGTTGTTTCTATCACTTTACTCTCTCTCTTTTTTACTATCTCTGCGGCAATTTTTCTTGCATTACGTATCTCCCCATAGTAGTATAGTATATCGGCAATCTTGCTCTCTGGGTATTTGTTTATAATCTCAGCTGCCGAACTACCTCCTCTTCGGTTCATTCTCATATCGAGTTTCCCTTCAAAGCGAAATGAGAATCCTCTCTCTGCTTCATCAAAATGGTGAAACGATACTCCAAGATCGGCAATGATACCATCAACTTGTTCAATGTTGTGGTATTTCATAAAATTCTTTAAAAATCTGAAATTGCTTTTTACAAATGTGAACCGCTTATCGTCAATTATATTTTTTTCTGCATCACTATCTTGGTCAAATGAGAATAGTTTCCCTTCGGCTCCTAATTGCTCAATTATTCTGCGAGAGTGTCCCCCTCCTCCAAAAGTAACATCAACGTATGTTCCATTTGGAGAAATATTTAATCCGTCAATACACTCAGTTAGTAACGCAGGTATGTGATATACAGGCTCTTGCATAAGGTAGTATTTGATAAAAGGCAATTATCCTAAATTAGCCGATAAAGATAGTTAAAATATTCTATATACATTGTATAAAAAATGGGGATTTTTATAAAAAATTTTTTTCATTAAATTTAGGGGTATATTTTTAGTTTTTAGCGTTGAGTAAAATATCCATATTGTGGTGATGATTTTCTCTTTTTTTGTGTAGTCAGATTTTCCTTATAAAGTGTAGTGATAAATCTTTTTGGATAAAAAAAGTGTTTATTTTTATTAATAAAGAGATAAAAATTGTACTTTTGTTTCGTATTTTGTGCCTAATGTGTAGTAAAAATAAACAGACATAAGATATAAATGTTTGTTTATTAGAATATTATGCGAATTTATTATTTTGTACAATGAATGAACCATTACAAATAGATTTGGATAAGGTTGTTAAAAGCAAGTTTCGCAAAGGTAAAGGTTTGCCTAAATTTGTTATGAATTACCTTAAACGAATAATACATCAAGAGGAAATAAACTCTTATTTAAGGGAGAATTCGCATTTGCAGGGAGTTGATTTTGCAACTGATGTAAAGCGTTTCTTTGAGGTTGAGTGTGATGTTTATGGTTTAGAGAATATTCCCAAAGATAAGAGATTTATTTTTGTCAGTAACCACCCTCTTGGCGGAATGGACGGAATTCTTCTAATTTCTGAGTTGGGAAAATATTTTGATGGCAAGATTAAGGCACAGGTTAATGATTTGCTAATGAATATGAAACCTTTGGCTCCTTGTTTTATTCCTATAAATTGTTACGGAAAGCAGTCAAAGAGTTTAGCGAAGGATTTGGATAATATTTTGGATAGCGACAATCAGTTATTGGTTTTCCCTGCTGGTATGTGTTCGCGACGTCAAAAAGGCAGGATTTTAGATTTGACATGGAAAAAGTGGTTTGTAACTAATGCTATATCTCAAGAGAGAGATGTTGTTCCTGTCTTTTTTAAAGGACGTAATTCAAATTTCTTTTACAACTTTGCCTCATTACGCCAAAAGTTAGGAATAAAATTTAATATTGAACTTATATATTTGCCCGATGAGTTATTTAAGTCAAAGGGTAAGAGATTTGAAATTTATTTTGGCAAACCTATTCCTTGGCAAACTTTTAATTCAGAGAAAACACCAATGCAGTGGGCTCAATATGTAAAAGATTTAGTGTACGATATTAAGAAGTAATCCATTATCATGGAAGAGATAATAGAGAAAATAGACAGGGCTCTTATTAAAGAGGAGTTAAAACATGCGACATTTATAAGACACACTCGCAAGTGTAATAATGAGATATATGTGATTGAAGCTCACCAATCTCCAAATATTATGAATGAGATAGGGCGTTTACGCGAAATCGCATTTCGTAATGGCGGTGGCGGTACTGGAAAATCGGTTGATATTGATGAGTATGATTTAATGACGCCTCCATGTCGCCAGTTGTTTGTGTGGGATCCTGAAAAAGAGGAGATTTTAGGGGGTTATCGTTTTATCTTGGGTAGAGATATTAAATTTCAAGAAGATGGTTCGCCTCGTATTGCAATGTCGCACCTTTTTGAATTTTCTCAGGATTATATAGAGAATTACCTCCCTTATACAATTGAGTTAGGTCGCTCGTTTGTTGCCTTGGAGTATCAATCTTCAAAGGCAGGAGCAAAAGGATTGTTTGCTCTTGACAATCTTTGGGATGGTTTAGGAGCTCTTGCCCGTATCTATCCGCAAACAAAATACCTTCTTGGTAAGTTTACTATGTACACAGAGTTCCCTATTGTTGGACGAAATATGATAATGAACTTTTTAAGAATATATTTCCCTGATAGAGATAATCTTATTAAACCTCACTATCCTTTGGATACAACTGGGAACGATGCAGATTTTGAGACTCTTTTCTGTAAGGATGATTATAAAAAGGATTATCTTACTCTGAATGGGGAGATAAGGAACTTGGGTGCGAATATCCCTCCTTTGGTAAGTGCTTATATGGCTTTATCTCCATCGATGAAGACTTTTGGTACTGCCATCAACGATGAGTTTGGTGATGTTGAGGAGACCGGAATGTTGATTACTGTTGAAGATATATATCCCGAGAAGAGAGCAAGACATATTGAGAGTTATTCTGAAGATGACGTTTTGTAAATTTGACCTATGAAACTTTTTTTAAATATAAAAATATTGGTTGTGTTGTTTATGGCAATACTATTTGTGTCATGTTCTAACGAAGGTTGGAGGATAGACAATGTTAAGGATATTGCTGTAGGGGCTGGCGACTCAATTTTCTATATATCAAAAAAAGATAACTTTCAGTTTTCGGTTGGATGTAACCAAATCTCTTTAATCAGAAATGATGTTGCTTTGGTAGGTAAGGATGATAGATTTGGTTATGTTGATGATGAGGGTGAGATTATTATCCCTGACGTTTACAAATATGCAACCGTGTTTAATAATAATATGGCTTGGGTTGTTCGTAAGGGCGATTTACCAAGTGTAATTAATCGTAAGGGTGAACTTAAATTTACTTTACGTGAGGTTGATTGGGTTGAGATTTATATAGAGGATATGGCAAGATATTACTCTGTTGAGAACAGACAAAAACGATATGGTTTTGCATCCTTAACAGGTGAAAAGGTTATTGCTCCTCTATATTATGATGCAACTCATTTTAGCGAAGGTTTGGCAGCGGTTAAAGGCTTGGATAATAAGTGGGGATATATTGATAAATCAGGCTCGGTAATTATTCCTGCTAAGTTTGACGGAGCAAAGACTTTTAGTAATCAATTTGCTGTTATTGCGATTAATGATAAGTGGGGCATTATTGATAAAATGGGAGAGTTTGTTCTTGAACCTCGCTTTGATGATATGACCTCTGATGGCGAGTTTTATATTACTTTAAGTGATGATAAATGGGGCTGGATTGATATTAACGGCAACTGGGTTATTGAGCCAGTATATGAGAAGGTATTACCTTTTAATGGTGCTGATATTGCTCCTGTTTTGCTTGATGGTAAGTGGGCATACGTTGACAAGTATGGTGAGATTGTTATCAAGCGTCAATTTGATGAGGCTTATCCTTTTGTTGATAATTTAGCCCTTGTTAAGATAGGTGACTATTACGGTTTTATAAACAAAGATGGGGTGTATAAAATAAATCCTCAATACACTTATATATCGGCAGATTACATTAATAATGCTATATATGGATTGCCATATTATATGTCGGTTAAGAGTGATAGATAATCTTTATTGATTTAAGAATATTTTTAATTAAGATATAATAGAGAGTGCCGGAAAATTTTCTGGCACTCTCTATTATTAGAATATTTGTTTCTTACTGTTTGCTTATCTCTCTTTTAAAGGGGCGACCTTCGTAACGGCTTATTGCCTCAACGCATTTTTCGGTTATAGGTTCAGCACTATTAGTGCTTACATCAAATCCCACCATGATTGTTCGTGCTGCCGCTTTTAGCTGGTTTGTGTCGGGGTTTATGATTTGTTGGGAGAGTTCTAAACTTTTGTTGCCTATGCGTAGTATTGTGGTGCGAACTACTACTCTGTCGCCCATTAATATTGGTGCTATAAAGTCGGTCTCTATTCGTGCTATCACTAATCCAAACTCTTGCCAATCTACAAGGTCGGTATCCCATATTGCTTTGAAATAAGATACTTTACCAATATCAAAATAGTTCATGAAGACAGTATTGTTTACATGCCCCATTACATCAAAGTCGTTGAAGCGAGGTTGTATCTCTATGGTGTGTTTGTATAGGTTTTCCATTATCTGAATATAATATCTTTTATTGTTTGGGTTCCTGTTATTGCATTGAGTTGCTCTACGAGTGTTGTACGATTCATCATCAGTTCGTTACGAACAACCGATGAGGTTACTTCTACGTGTAGAATACCTTTGCTTACATATACGTTTTTTGTATATCGAGCCATAGGTTTCCCAACCACCTCTTCCCACTTCTGGGTAATTGTAGTCTCATCAAGTCTTCCCTTTAAATTACTTTTGTTTAGGATTTCTTGAATTATTTCGCCTATATGTGTGGCTTTGCGTCTCTCCATCTATAACTCTCTTATCTCTCCGTTTTCTACTTCAAATAGTTTAAAGTCTTTTCCGCTTTTGCGAATTATGGCATCTAAGTATTCTCTGTTTGTGTCTGTAACAAATATCTGTCCAAACTCTGGGGTAGAGACCATATTCATAATACGTTCAACTCTGTTAGAGTCTAATTTGTCAAATATATCATCAAGCAACAAAATAGGACTTTTTCCTCCCATCTTTTTAAGGTACTCATATTGAGCAAAACGTAAAGCAATGGCAAAACTTTTTGTTTGTCCTTGAGAGCCTACTCGCTTTATGTTGTAGTTGCCAAGTTTCATCTCAAGATCATCGCGGTGTATTCCGCGTGTGGTATAACCTAATATTGCATCTTTTGCTCTGCTCTCGGCAAGTTGAACTGATAAATCTCCATCGTATAGGTGCGAGGTGTATGATAGTGATACGCTCTCCCCTCCTCCACATATCTCTTGATAAAATTTATTGAATACAGATACAAAATCTTCTATAAACTCTTTTCTGTATTTGAATACGCAATTAGCAGCATACTCCATTTGTGCCTCAATAACCTCAAATAAGGTCTTCTCGGTGTTCTCTTGTCGTAGCATTGAGTTGCGTGTTGAGAGTGCTTTGTTGTATGCCATTACGGCAGAGAGATATTCTCTATTGAATTGTGATAGGGTTTGGTCTATGAATTTTCGGCGTATATCACTCCCCTCTTTTACCAACTCGCTATCTTCTGGCGAGACTATCACTAAGGGTATGTATCCAATGTGTTCCGATAATCTGTTATACTCCTTTTTGTCTCGTTTAAAGGTCTTTTTTTGTTTAAGTTTTACTCCACAATTTATCTCGGCAATGTCGTTGCTTTTGACATCACGATAGTTTCCGCGTATCATGAAGAACTCTTCGCCATGTTTAATGTTTTGAATGTCGGATATGTTGTAGAAACTTTTGCAAAACGATAGGTAATATATTGCATCCAATAGATTAGTCTTGCCCATTCCGTTGTTACCCAAGAAACAATTTATGTTGTCCGATAGGGTTATATCGGCTTCGGTTATGTTTTTAAAGTTTAGTAACGATATTGTTTCGAGTATCATCTTTAATTAATCTGCTTTTTGTTTTTATATTGCGAAGATAGTAATTAAAAACCGATTATTTTAGTTTATATGTTATTAAAAATGTAAAAATTATAGGCGAAATTTTATTTATATCGATAAATATTTTATTTTTGCACTTGATTTTGCAAAAAAAGACTCTTATTCTATGATAGAATACCTCCTTTTTTTGTGTAAAGTTTTGAATATTAATTATAAACATTAGATACAAATGGCTAAAGAACAACAAATGGACGAATTGGATAAAATGAATAACGTCCTATCTACTGGAGAACAATGGATTGAGAAAAATGGTAAAAAACTTACAACTATTGTTATTATTGCAATTTTGGTTGTTGCAGGTTTCTTAATGCTAAAACAATTCTATTTTGCTCCTATGGAAGATGAGGCTCAAAATGCAATGTATAAAGGAGAGTTCTATTTTGAGCAAGATAATTTTGAGGTTGCACTTAATGGTAATGAGGCAGATTTCATAGGCTTTAAAGCAATTGCTGATGAGTATTCTGGTACTAAGGCTGGAAACTTGGCTAATGCTTATGCCGGAATTTGTGCTTACAATCTTGGAAATAACGAGGAGGCTCTTGAGTACTTAGAGGCTTACGATGGTGATGAACCTCTTCTATATCCCAACATAATTGCTATGATTGGAAACTGCTATGCTAATATGGGTGATTATAACAAAGCAATAGAAAAATTTGTTGCAGCAGCAGATGAGGCATCAAATTCTGTAATCTCTCCCCTATTCCTCGTTAAGGCTGCTACTGTTGCAGAGAAAGCAGGTGACAATGCAAAAGCATTAGAGTTCTATCAAGAGATTAAAGATAAATATGAGAACTCTGTTATTGGGCAAGATATTGATAAATATATTGAGAAAGCAAATGCTCAAGTAAAATAGTTTGAAACTTACAAAAACAATATAAAGGGTATCGCATATTTTTATATGTTGGCACCCTTTTTTATTATACAACTATATGGCAACAACAAATTTATCGGCATATGATAAAAATTCAATGCCTGATGCTTCAAAAATGAAGTTTGCAATTATATGTTCTGAATGGAACGATCAAGTTACAGGTGCTCTTTTAAACGGAGCTTATGATACCTTAGTTGAGAATGGTGTTAAACAAGAGAATATATTTGTTGAGTATGTTCCCGGAACTTTTGAGTTAACATTTGGGGCTCGCCGTGCAATGCAGTTCTATCGTCCCGATGCAGTGATAGTTTTAGGCTGTGTTGTGCGTGGAGGAACTCCTCACTTTGAGTATGTTTGCGAAGGTGTTACTCAAGGAATTACTGCTCTAAATGAAGATGGCTCAATACCTGTTATATTTGGTGTTTTAACTACCGATGATATGCAACAGGCTCTTGACAGAGCAGGTGGAGTGCTTGGAAATAAAGGTGATGAGGCTGCCGTTACTGCTATTAAAATGGCTGCTTTAAGTAATAAGTTGAAATAATAACAAAACGGGTGCAATAATAATTTAACACTCTATTTTTTGCTTTTTTGCAAGAAAACTGTAACTTTGCACCCACATTAGTACTAATTTATAAACAAAACGAAAATGGCTTACGTTATTACAGAAGACTGCGTAGCATGTGGAACATGTGCAGGTGAGTGCCCAGTTGAGGCTATCTCTGAGGGCGATATCTACGTAATTGATCCTGATAAATGCTTAAGCTGTGGTACTTGCGCTGATGCTTGTCCTACAGGTGCTATTATCGAGGGATAATCGTAGTCTGAAAGAGATTATGGGCTGTCTGATTTAATTGGGCAGCCTTCTTTTTGTTTAAACTTTAAAGATTTTAATTATATGCAAACAATTCCTTCGGAGCCAATGATGCTATTTAGTTTTATTAATATGAAGTTACGCGATGAATACCCTTCGCTTGATGAGTTGTGCTCAAGTATGGATATAGATCGCTCTTGGCTTATCGAAAAACTTGCTTCGGTTGGTTTTGAATATAGTGCTGAGAATAATAAGTTCTGGTAATAATATATCCAACTCTCTAAATAAATTATACTTTGTAAACCTTTCACTCTTCTTTGTCGTTAAATCTTGAGACTATTGACTCTATAAACAAGATATAATGAGAGAAGAATCTTCATTTTTTAATTCTTTTAATTCCGTTGTTAGAACAATTTTTGAGAGTTTGGGTATCTCTCCAAATGTAGCAGAGGAGTTTGAATGTTGGATTTTTATACTCTTTCTGTTTCTGGTCTCTATCTTTCTGTCGTGGTTGTTACACCTTTTGATTATCTTTCTTGTTCCTCGTATACTTAAAAGAGTAAAAGGTAGGGTTGTAAAGCTTCTGTTTAAACACAACACTTTTTCAAAACTTGTTTATGTTTTCCCTCCAATTTTCATACTTCCGTTTTTGCCATTTGCATCTGATGACTACCCAAAATTTATATCAATAACGGAGCGTATCTGCTGGATATATTTGATAGCCTCTTTTACCATATACTTAAACTATCTATTGGGTATTATCTGGCATATACTAAACGAAGGGGAGAAGGGTAAAAATATTCCTCTGCATGGGCTTATTCAACTTGTAAAAGGAGTAATTCTTGTATTGGGTTTTATGATAATTTTATCAATTATTATAGATAAGTCCCCACTAACACTTATAACCGGATTGGGTGCTTTTGCCGCAGTATTAATGTTGGTTTTTAAGGATACCATATTGGGTTTGGTGGCTGGTGTGCAACTTATGCAAAACGATGTTGTTCGCAAGGGAGATTGGATTACTACACCTGATGAGAAAGTTAATGGAATTATTGAGGATATTACTCTAAATACGGTTAAAGTTCGCAACTTTGATAATACTATTGTTACTGTTCCTCCCTATCTTTTAATCTCCTCAACGTTACAAAATTGGCGTGCAATGAAAGAGAGTGGAGGCAGACGTATTAAAATAACTTTTATTGTAGAGGGAGAGAGTATTCAGCCTATATCTTTGGAGCAACTAAATTGCTGGCGGAGATTTGATATTCTAAGTGACTTCATAGATCTAAAAGAGAAGGAGAGGAGAGGGGAGGTGGGTGTAATGTCAGGAGATATTTATGGCACAATAGATACTAATTTAGGTTTGTTCAGAGCATATATTCAACTATATATTAATCAACATCAGTTACTCAGCAAGAGTATGTTATCGATGGTACGTATTTTAGACCCCACAGAGAATGGTATCCCATTGCAAGTTTATTGTTTTTCAGTAATAACAGAGTGGAAAGGCTATGAGGCTGTTCGTAGTGAAATTACGGAGTATCTATACTCTGTTTCAAGGATGTTTGGTTTACGTATATTCCAAAATGCTTCGGGATACCACTATCTCTCAGAGGCATATATTACGATAGGAAAAAATATCCCTCAATAGTGGGTAATGTAGTTCTCTTTTTGTAATTTTACATTGAAAATTTTAAATAGTTATGTTACAATTTACACCCATTAAAATTGAAGATAGAGAGATATTTGAGAAACACTCATACGCCTTAGGAGAGGGGAGTTGCGATATGGCATTTGCCAATATCTTTTGTTGGGGACATCTGCATAATCCTGAAATGGCAGTGTGGGGAGGTTTTGTCTTTATTCGTTTTGGTGGTGTAAATGGTAAATTCCATACCTATATGGAACCCATTGGAGTGGGGGATAATATTGCCGCATTTAAGATGTTGTCAGAGTATGTTAGTTCGCTTAACGAACCTCTTAAGATGGCAGGAGTGTCGGCAAATTTTGCAGAGAAGATACGCTCTTCAATCCCTTTCTGTGGATATTATCTTTACCCTAAACGTAGTCAGTTTGACTATATCTATAATGCCGATTACTTAAGAAGTTTGTCAGGTAAAAAGTTACAACCAAAACGTAACCATATAAACACCTTTAAAAAACTATATAATTTCACCACAGAGCCACTTACGGCGTCTCATAAGGGCGAAGTACTTAAATTGCTTGAGGAGTGGCGAGAGGGCAAAGAAAACGCCGATTTGGAGGCGTACGAGAACGAAAGGGAGGTAATAATTAGGGGTATGGATAATTTTGATGCCCTTGGTTTGCGAGGTTTGGCTCTTTATGTAGAAGGTGATTTGGCGGCTTTCACATACGGCTCGGCAATAAATGAGAATACTTTTTGTATTCATATAGAGAAGGGGAGTAGTCGTTACGAGCGGAGTTTTGCAATGGTTAATTATCTTTTTGCTAACTCATTACCTCAACAATATTGTTATATAAATCGTGAGGAGGATTTAGGTATTCAGGGACTCAGGGATGCTAAATTGTCGTACCAGCCTATTATGCTCTATTCTAAGTTTAACCTTATTGAGATAATGGGTAATGAGGATAAAATTGAGGAGATTAAACGCTCAACCGAAGGGGTTGAAATTGCTATGCTTTGGCATGAGGCTTTTGGTGATGATGAGGAGGTAATTGATTATTATATATGTAAAATCAGACCATTAGGTAAGAGTTATATTTTGCGTGACAGGGATGCTATTGTTGCCACTGCCGATATGTTTAATTTTGTTGGCAGTTATGGTAAATGTTCATACATTTATGGAGTTGCAACAAAGAGAGATTATAGGGGCAAAGGGTATGGTAAGGCTTTAATGAAGGATATTTTTGAGTGCCTTTATCGCAATGGAGCAAACAGATGTATGTTGATTCCCGGTAGTGAAAGTGTAGCGGAGTGGTATATAAGTCAGGGATTCTCAAAAGTTATGGAGCAACCAATATCTCTTATTAATGATTATGATTACGATTTTGGTCGTGAAGAGGAGGCATTGAATACTCCTCAGTATAGGATTATAAATGCTGAAGAGTATCTTGCTGAATATGCCAGATTGTATCCTCAAGCATCTTTCGTTGTTAGCGTAAAAGACAATATTTTGTTGCCAAATAATGCAACATATAGAGTAGAGCAGGGGAGTGTAAAAAAGGTTGCTGACAGTGAGAACAACAACCTTTTAAACGTATCTGAACTATTTGATGCTTATCCTATTAAAGAGGATAGTTATTTTATGGTTAGAATGTTTAGGTAATCAGCCATTAGTTATCAGTGGTCAGTTGTTATAATACTAACAACTAAAAACTAACAACTAACAACTTCTAATGAGCCTCCAACCAGTTCTTTCCGCTTCCTGTGTCAGCAATTAGAGGTACACTCATTTGGTATGCCGATGACATCTCCTCAGTTACCAACGTTTTGAGTTGTTCTAATTGATTTTCGGGAACGCTGAAGTTTAACTCATCGTGCACCTGAATAATCATCTTTGCATTGAGTTTTTCCCTCTCTATTCGTTTTGCAATACGAATCATGGCAATCTTTATTATATCGGCGGCACTACCTTGTATTGGTGCGTTAATTGCATTGCGTTCAGCATAGCCACGAACAATGCTATTATTTGAGTTAATATCTTGTAGTACTCTTCTGCGTCCTGTAATGGTCTCAACATAGCCCTTCTCACGAGCAACTTCAATACTTTTATCCATATATTGTTTTACCGATGGGAATGAGGTAAAATAGCCCTCAATAAGCGATTTTGCTTCGTTTCGTGATATGTTTAACCTCTCGGCTAATCCAAACGCCGAGATACCGTATATAATGCCAAAATTGGCTGTTTTTGCTTTGCGCCGCATATCGCTTGTTACCTCGCTTAATGGTACATTGAATATTTTTGCGGCTGTTGCTGCATGAATATCATCTCCTGATATGAATGCTTTTAGCATATTTTCATCTTTGCTGAGGTGTGCCATAATACGTAACTCAATCTGTGAGTAGTCTGCCGAGAAGAATACCTCGCCCTCTTCTGGAATGAATGCACGTCGTATCTCTTTGCCATTCTCATCACGTATTGGGATGTTTTGCAGGTTAGGATTACTTGAACTTAATCTGCCAGTTACGGTAACAGTTTGGTTAAATGATGTGTGTATCTTGCCGGTCTGTTTATTAATTAGTTCGGGCAGTGCATTTATATATGTGCTTAATAGTTTTTTTAATCCTCTGTATTCAAGAATTAGTGGTACTATTGGGTGACGATTTATAAGTTTTGTAAGAACATCTTCGGATGTTGAATATCCTCCTTGTTTTGAGGCTTTTGCCTTTGGATCTATTTTTAGTTTTATAAATAGTATCTCACCTACTTGTCGTGGAGAGTTTACATTAAAGGTCTCCCCTGCATATTCAAATATTTTATTCTCTATTTCGCATGCTTTGTGGGTTAATATCTTAGAACTCTCTGCAAGAGTGTTGGTGTCAACTCTTACTCCCTCAGCCTCCATATCGGCAAGTACCTTTACAAGAGGCATCTCAATTTCGTAGAAAAGTTTTTCTAATTTCTCTTCTCGCAATTTTGTCTCAAATACATTTTTAAGTCGTAGTGTTATGTCAGCATCTTCTGCCGCATACTCGCAAATATCTTGCAGGGGAACATCTCTCATTGAACGCTGATTTTTGCCCTTTGCTCCAATCAATGTCTCAATGCTGATTGTTTTATGTCCTAAATATACTTCGGCAAGATAATCCATATTGTGATGGCCATCGGGTTGAAGTAGGTAGTGTGCTACCATTGT
Organism: Bacteroidales bacterium; assembly: GCA_017521245.1. Lineage (NCBI taxonomy): Bacteria > Pseudomonadati > Bacteroidota > Bacteroidia > Bacteroidales > Bacteroidales bacterium. Next base: position 16,596 of record JAFXDI010000043.1, on the reverse strand, counting down.
ATCAAAGAACTCACCTTTGAGGTTCACTCCGTAGTTCTTCATTACAATGTAGTCGTATTTTATATTTTGTCCTATCTTTTGCGATTTCTCATTTTCGAGTACCTCCTTAAACCTGTCGACAATTTTTTGAGCCTCTTGCTTATCTTCGGGAACTGGAACATAAAATGCTTCATCTTCTTTAACAGAGAATGACATTCCAACCAATTTCGCATTTATTGGTTCAATTGAGGTAGTCTCTGTGTCAAATGAAAATTTTTCGGCACTTTTTAGTTGATAAATTAAATCGTTTATTTTCTCCTCACTATCAGCAAGATAGTATGTGTGAGGACGGTTTTTAGACTCCTCTACGTTTTCGTATTCTAAATTTTCCGACTCATCGGTCGCAAATAAATCAAAGAGCGAGGGTTGAGAAACTGTTTTTTGAGGTTGTTTTTTCTCTTCGGTTTTAGGAGTTGAAATTTTACCTAAAATCTTCTCCGATAAATTTCGAAATTCTAACTCTGCAAAAATTTTCTCTAATTTATCGCAATCGGGTTTTTCATATTTCAGACTCTCTTCGTTGAACTCAATTGGAACATCAATTTTTATTGTTGCTAAAAATTTTGAGAATTTTATCTGCTCAATATTCTCTTCAATTTTTGTTTTTAATGCTCCTTTAAGTTTATCGGTTGAGGTGATTAGATTTTCTATTGAGCCAAACTCGTTGATAAGTTTAATTGCTGTCTTTTCTCCAACACCCGGACATCCTGGAATGTTATCGGCACTGTCGCCCATCAAACCCAACATATCAATAATCATTAGAGGTGATGAAATACCGTATTTCTCTTTTACCTCTTCTACTCCATATATATCAAATCCTCCACCATGTCGGGGTTTATATTGATATATGTGTTCGCTTACAAGTTGACCAAAGTCTTTGTCGGGTGTCATCATATAGGTATCAAATCCCCTCTCTTCGGCAAGTTTTGCGGTTGTTCCGATAACATCATCAGCCTCATATCCGCAAACTTCTAAAATTGGGATATTGTATGCTCTTATTATATCTTTTATAATGGGTACGGCAGTGCGTATTGCTTCGGGTGTCTCTTCGCGTTGGGCTTTGTATTGTTCAAACATTTCGTGTCGGAATGTTGGGCCTTGTGGGTCAAAAGCAACAGCTATGTGAGTTGGTTGCTCTTTGTTTAGTACCTCTTCAAGAGTGGTTACAAATCCATATATTGCCGATGTATTTAGTCCTTTAGAGTTAATTCTTGGGTTTTTGATAAATGCGTAGTATGCTCGGTATATAAGTGCGTAGGCATCAAGTAAAAATAATTTCTTCATATACTTCTCCGATAATTAATGTGTAAATTTAATCAAAAGTATGCGATTTTCTACTCTTTTATTACTATTTTTGTACTCATATATTAAAGCAATGGATATAAAAGAGTCGCTCAAAGATGTTATTGGTGTTGATTTGGAGAACTTTAATGTGACGCTCCGCAACTCATTATCAACCGATAACGCTTTGCTAAAGGGGGTAATTGACTACTATCTTCAGGCAAAAGGTAAGCAAATTAGACCGATATTGGTTATACTAAGTTCTCGCTTATTTGGTGAGATTAACGATGCCACTATCAGTGCTGCTGTGGCTATTGAATTACTACATAATGCCTCTCTAATTCATGATGATGTTGTTGATAGTTCCCCGCTTAGAAGAGGTAGAAAAACAGTCAATAATATTTGGGATAATAGAGTAGCAGTTTTAGTTGGAGACTTTTTTGTATCTACTGCCCTTCAATCTGCCATTAAATCTAATAATTTAAATACTATTTCTCTTATTGCGGCACTTGGAAAAGAACTTGCTACTGGTGAGATTAACCAGATTGAGACTGCCGATGAACATATTCTTGATGAGGAACGATATTTTAATGTAATTAAACAAAAAACTGCGTCTCTTTTCTCCTCTTGTATGTTAATGGGAGGTTACTCTAATGGTGCAACTGAAGAACAGTTAAATGCAATTGAGGAGTATGGCAATAAGTTGGGATTGTGTTTCCAGATTAAGGACGATATTTTCGATTATTTCACTGATGATTCTGTTGGAAAACCCACAGGTTCTGACCTAAAAGAGGGTAAGGTATCGTTACCGCTATTATTTGCTGTTCAGTCTAATTCTGACGAACGTAATTCTCAAATGTGTGATTTGCTTATGAGAGGAAATCTGACTGATGAGGAGATATCTCTTTTAATTGAGTATGCAAAAGAGAAAGGCGGTATTGAGTATGCGGAGAATATGATGCTTAAACTCAAATCTGAGGCTGAAGATGCTCTTTCAATCTTCCCTGATTCTAAAATTAAAGATGTTTTGATAGAGTTGCTTGACTATATTATTGCTCGTAATTATTAAACTTATATTCTTATTATAAACAGAAAGGGGTGAGATCTGATTCTCACCCCTTTCTGTTTATACGTTTAATCTATTTAATTTATTAAAGTATTGTCTTTCTTGTATATTGCTGATATTAGGTTATTTGCTAATCCTGCCGCACCTATACGGAATAGATCTTTATTTAACCACTCCTCGCCTAATACCTCTTTAACTATTGTATAGTATTTTGCTGCATCTACTGGTGTTTTTATGCCTCCTGCTGCCTTAATACCAATCTTTGTTCCGGTCTCAGCGTAATAGTCTTTAATAGCATTACACATTACATAGAATGCTTCAGGAGTTGCACCAACAGATATTTTGCCGGTTGAGGTTTTGATGAAATCGGCACCTGCATATATCGAAAGTATCGATGCTTTTCTAATATTATTACAACTCTCTAATGCTCCAGTTTCAATAATTACTTTTAATGTTCTATCTCCGCAAATCTCTTTTATTTCGTTAATCTCGTCGCACATATCTTCATAGTTGCCTATCATAAAGTTTCCAACGTTCATAACTATATCTAACTCATCTGCTCCGTCTTTTATAGCAAGTCCTGCCTCTATTGCTTTAATCTCGGCGTATGTTTGCGATGAAGGGAAACCTCCACTTACTGATGCTACGTTAACATTTGATACCTCTAATGTGCCTCTGACTGCTGTTACGAAGTTTGGATATACACATATTGCTGCAACATTATCTATATCATGGTAATTTTCATCAATCTTGTTTACGAAATCAACCAGCTTTACCACTGTTTCGTAATTATCTGTTACGTTCAAAGTGGTTATATCTAAGCAAGATAAAATCTCTTTATATACTGCTTTATTACAGTTCTCTGATAAGTGATTTTTTAGAATGTTTTCAACCTCATTTTTTACGATCTCGTCGTTTAGATTCTTCTCATATTTCTCGATTGCCTCGTTGTATCTATCCATCTTAATTATAATTTAGGATTGTTTATATGTCTTGTTTTATCTCTCTCTGTTTTCTTCTCAATATTCTTCTTTAGTGCATCTGTAAGATTTACTCCTGTTTGGTTTGCAATACACAATAGAACCCATAAAACATCGGCAAGTTCATCTGAAAGGTCAACGTTCTTATCGCTCTCTTTAAACGATTGCTCTCCGTATCTTCGAGCAATTATTCTGGCAACTTCGCCAACCTCTTCGGTAAGGATAGCCATATTTGTGAGTTCGTTAAAGTAACGTTTGCCGTACTTTCTAATCCACTGATCTACTTTTTTTTGAGCCTCGTCTATTGTCATCTATTCTCTGTTTTTAGAGTCTATTACTATTGTTACGGGTCCGCTATTATCGAGCGAGACTAACATATCTGCTCCAAACTCCCCCTGTTTAACCTCTTTACCGATTAATTCTTCTATCTCCTTGCAGAACTTCTCATACATAGGAATAGCGGTTGCGTGTCCTGCTGCTCTTATATATGAAGGCCTATTCCCTTTTTTTGTTGAGGCATATAGAGTAAATTGACTAACAACTAGCACCTCTCCGTCAATATCTTTTACAGACAGGTTCATTACTCCTTTTTCATCATCAAATATGCGTAGGTTTACAGCCTTTGCTGTTAGCCATTTCAAATCCTCTTCGGTGTCAGCCTCTTCAATACCAAGAAGTATGAGCAACCCTTTCTCAATTGCTGATTTTACTGTATTGTTAATAGTTACCGATGCTCTATTTACTCTCTGTATTACAATTCTCATTCCTTAGAAATTATTTGTTTTTGCTGTGCGAAATTAACTATATTTTCTTAGATTCTATGCAGTTTTTGTAAATATCTAATTATCTAATCCTTTTTTTAGTATATCAGCTTTTGATTTCCCAATTACATTTACAATCTCTTGATAATCAGCTTCTTTAATTCGTTTAACGCTTTTAAACGTCTTGATTAGCAACTCTTTAGTCTTTGCTCCTATACCTTTTATATTGTCAAGTTCTGAAACAATTTGTGCTTTGCTCCTTTTTTTGCGGTGGTGGGTAATACCAAAACGGTGAGCCTCATCGCGCATGTGCTGGATAATTTTAAGAGATTCGGAGTTTTTGTCAATATAGAGGGGTACTGAATCGTTAGGGAAGTATATCTCTTCTAACTTTTCAGCAATGCCTATTATTGCTATCCTTCCGTATAACCCTAACTCTTTTAGTGTTTCAACAGCTACACTTAATTGCCCTTTACCTCCATCCACTACTATTAACTGAGGCAGATCAGCTCCTTCATCTAATAAACGTTTATATCGGCGGTGTATTACCTCCTGCATTGTTGCGTAGTCGTTAGCTCCAACTACTGTTTTTACGTTGAAATGGCGATACTCTTTTTTCGCAGGTTTCGCATTTTTGAATACTACGCATGCCGATACTGCATTTGTCCCTTGTGTGTTTGAGTTGTCAAAACACTCCATATGACGAGGCAGTTCTTGCAAGTGAAAATCTTTTGCTAACTGTGTAAGTATTCTTGTTGTTCGTTGCTCGGGGTTTAGTTTTTCCGATTGTTTTGTTATGTCAATTCTGTACTGAATCGCATTTTTTGTAGATATTTGTAATAAATGGCGTTTGTCTCCGCGTTGCGGAACTGTTATGGTATACTTATTTGTATCAATGCCAAATTCAAAAGGTACGATAACTTCGCGAGCGTCACTTGCGAATCTTTCGCGTAATTCTGTTACGCCCAGTGCTAATATATCCTCTTTATCTTCATCAAGACGTTTTTTGTATGATATTGTCATACTCTGTACTATAGCACCCTCACGAATATTCATATAGTTTATATATACGATACCTTCGTAATCTTCATATCCGAACACATCGACATTATGTACACTTGAGTTTACAATAACAGACTTTGAGCGGTAGTTTTCGAGAAGTTGATACTTCTCTTTTACCTTTTGTGCCTCCTCAAACTTTAACTCAGATGCTAACTGCTGCATCTCCTCCATTAAAATTCTCGATAACTCTGTTGTCTCGCCATTAAGGATTTGTCGAGCCTGTTTTATATATTCGTCATATTTCTCTCTGTTTTCAAGCCCAACGCAGGGGGCATTGCAGTTTTTAATATGATACTCCAAACATTTTGAATACTTACCGCTCTTTACCTTATCATCAGTTAGCAGATAGTTGCAAGTTCTTATCGGATACAATCTTTTAATTAGTGACAAAATAACCTTTGCCATATTTACGTTACTATATGGGCCATAATACTTTGACCCATCTTTGATAACTGTGCGTGTTAAGAATATACGTGGGAAAGGCTCTTTTTTTACAACAATCCATGGATATGTCTTGTCATCCTTAAGGAGTATGTTATATTTAGGTTGGTACTCCTTTATCATTGAGTTCTCAAGATGCAGGGCATCCTCTTCGGTCTCTACAATAAAATATTTTAGGTCCTCAATATGTTTTACTAACATTGAGGTTTTGACGCCTTGATTATTTTTATTGAAATATGAAGATACTCTTCTTTTTAGGTTTTTTGCTTTACCTACATAAATAATAGTGCCATCTTTGTTAAAATACTGATAAACTCCCGGTTTCTCAGGCATAACAGAGATAATATTCTTTATTTTATTTAGAGTTTCAGTATTCATATATATTAGATTGTTTCACGTGGAACAATTAATTTATTTGGCAATAATACTTCCTCCTGAAGAGGGTTGGGGAGAACTAACCAGCAACTACCCGTAAGGGTGGCGAAACTGACAAGCAAGAACTAACAACTACCTACTACCTGCCCAAAAGCATTAGTAGTATATTTATATCATTTGGAGATATTCCAGGAATACGCCCTGCCTGAGCAATTGTTTCAGGATCTATCTTTGTAAGTTTCTGACGTGCCTCAATAGTGAGTTGAGTTATCTCACTATAATTGAATTTGCCTTTAATCTTTATATTCTCAAGTCGAGTAATTTTGTCGGCAATCAATTTCTCTCGTTCAATATATCCCTCATATTTTAGAAGTATCTCTGCTGCCTCAAGAATCTCCTCTTTGCGATTCTTTATCTTATCAACCTCGCGTTTGAATGGAGTTACAATTTCAATAAGATCATAAATGTTAAGTTGAGGGCGAAGCATAAGGTCGGCAAGTTTCACGCCTTGTTTCAAAGGCGAAGTACCTTTCTTCTCTAATGCCTCGTTAACGTATGCGGTTTTAACTGAGAAGTTACGGCAGAAATCAATAATTCTGTTTAGCTCCTCTTTCTTGCTTTGTAGTAAATCGTAACGCTCTTTGGTTGCTAATCCTATATTATATGCCTTTTCGGTTAGACGCATATCAGCATCATCTTGACGTAATAAGATTCGATACTCAGCACGAGAGGTGAACATACGATAAGGTTCATCCACTCCTTTGGTAACAAGATCATCAATAAGAACGCCAATATATGCCTCATCTCTGCGAAGCACAAAATCCTCTCCGCCATGGCAACGAATGTGAGCATTAACACCAGCAACCAATCCTTGACCTGCAGCCTCCTCGTAACCGGTAGTTCCATTAACTTGTCCTGCAAGATAAAGGTTTTTAATAACCTTACTCTCGAGAGTGTGATTAAGTTGAGTAGGCTCAAAATAGTCATACTCTATTGCATAACCGGGGCGGTATATGTGTACATTGCGTAGAGCAGGAATCTCTTGCAAAGCCCTGATCTGAATATCAATTGGCAATGATGAAGAGAAACCATTTAGATAATATTCGTTTGTATTCTCACCTTCGGGCTCAAGAAAGAGTTGATGCTCCATCTTGTCAGGGAAGGTGTGAAGTTTAGTTTCAATACTTGGGCAATATCGAGGACCGATACTCTGAATCTGTCCGTTGTAAAGAGGCGAGTCGGGGAGACCTTCAAGAAGAATCTCATGAACGCGTGGGCTTGTATAAACGCTCCAGCAACTAACCTGTTTAAGTTGTCGAGGCTTAAAATCGAGGTATGAGAACTTATGGAAATCATCCTCGCCACCCTGTTCAATACATTGCGAAAAGTCGATACTTCTGGCATCAATTCTTACAGGAGTCCCAGTCTTCATTCTGCCAACAGTAATACCTTCGGCAGCCAACTGCTCCGAAATACCATACGATGCAGGTTCCGAAATTCTACCTCCAACAAACTGAGTTCTGCCAATGTGCATCAATCCATTCAAGAAAGTTCCCGATGTAATAACAACCGTCTTAGCAAAGAACTCAACGCCCAATTGAGTTTTAACACCAGTAACTGCCTTATTCTTGATAATCAGTTCATTTACAGAGTCTTGCCATAAATATAGGTTTGGGGTATTCTCTATAATTCCACGCCACTCCTGAATAAATTTAGCCCTATCGCTTTGTGCTCTGGGGCTCCACATAGCAGCACCCTTTGAGCGGTTAAGCATACGAAACTGGATGGCGGTGCGGTCGGTAACAATACCAGTGTATCCACCAAGAGCATCAATCTCTCTCACTATTTGTCCTTTAGCAATACCACCAATAGCAGGATTACAACTCATCTGTGCAATCTTGTTAAGGTCCATTGTAATAAGCAAAGTTTTAGATCCAAGGTTAGCCGCGGCAGAGGCGGCCTCGCAACCTGCGTGCCCTGCACCGACCACAATAACATCGTATGAAAATTCCATAATATTAAATCAGTTTCGAAACTTGTTGCGAAGTTACAAAAAAACTTTCAGTCAAAAGGTGTAAGTATGCTCTATTATTAAATATCTATTTAAAAACATACCATATATTATTAAATATATTCTCACCTATTCCTATTTAATAAATTTTATTATTTCATAAATTATTGTATATTTGTTCGGATTTTAAGTTATTATCTCATTTTAAAACAAATTTTATATAAAATAGGAGTTTTAAGATAGTTAGGTGTGATTTAACTAAAAACATATATATATATGATAGAGAAGAATTTTATCAAACTTTATGAAGAGAGTTTTAAAGAGAACTGGGACTTATTGGCCCTTTCGGATTATAACACTACAAAGAACCTTACTTATAGAGAGGTTGCAGAACAAATAGAGCGTCTTCATATCCTATTCCGTCAATGTAAAATCAGAAGAGGAGATAAAATTGCTATTGTTGGTCGTAACAATGTCAATTGGGTTATTACCTATATGGGAGCAATGATGTATGGTGCTATTGCTGTTCCCATTCTTCAAGACTTTAACGGAAACGATATATCATATATAGTAAACCACTCTGAATCTTCATTACTATTCTTAAGTGAGCATATTTGGGAAAATGTTGAGGTTGAGCATATCCCAACTTTGAGAGCAGTTATTTCGTTAAACGATTTCAGTTGCATTGACCAACGCGATGGCGAAACCGTAAGCGGAATACTTGCCAATATGGATGCCTTATTTAAAAAAGAGCATCCCAAAGGTTTCAAAAAAGAGGATCTATGCTATGCAGAACTTGAGAATGATAAAATTGTTGAGATAAACTATACTTCGGGAACAACAGGTTATAGTAAAGGTGTTATGCTAACAGGTAACAACCTTGCAGGTAACGTATGCTACGGAATAAAAACACGTTTGCACTATAAAGGTAGTAAGGCATTGTCGTTCTTGCCACTTGCTCACGCTTATGGTTGTGCATTTGACCTTCTTACACCACTCGCAACAGGATCGCACGTTACTCTATTAGGTAAACTTCCTTCACCCAAAGTGTTGTTGAAAGCATTTGCTGAGGTTAAACCTAACTTGATTATAACTGTTCCTCTTATTTTCGAAAAGATTTATCGTAAACAAGTTCTTCCTAAACTAAATAGCACTCCATTGAAGTGGGCAGTAAATCTACCTGTATTAAACACTCAAATATATGCTAAAATCAGAAAGAGTTTGATTGACGCTTTAGGAGGAAGATTTGAACAAGTTATTATTGGTGGTGCGCCTCTTAACCCTGAGGTAGAGAAATTCTTTCATAAGATAAAATTCCCATTTACAGTAGGTTATGGAATGACTGAGTGTGCGCCACTGATTAGTTACAAGCATTATAGCGAATTTATTCCTTCATCGGCAGGAGCAATTCTTGAAGGTATTATGGATGTTAAAATCTTGTCAGAAGATCCCTATCTAATACCCGGAGAGATATGCGTTAAGGGAGAGAACGTTATGAAGGGATATTATAAAAACGAAGCAGCAACTGCTGAGGTTATTGATGAAGAGGGATGGTTGCATACTGGCGATATGGGTATCATTGATAAGGATAAGAACATCTTTATCAAAGGTCGTTATAAAAATATGATTCTTGGTGCAAGTGGTCAAAATATATATCCTGAAGAGATTGAGGCAAAATTGAATATTAAAGAGTTTGTTTCAGAGAGTCTTGTAGTGGAGAAAGATGGTAAACTTGTAGCATTGGTTTATCCCGACTATGAGGCTATTGAGACTTGTGGTATCACGCTTCAAGATCTTGACCCAATTATGGAGGAGATTCGCAAAACTTTGAATACCGAAGTTGCTCCATACGAGACAATCTCAAAAATATACATTTATCCTACTGAGTTTGAAAAAACTCCAAAACGTAGTATAAAACGTTATTTATATGCCAATTTTACACCAATAAAGTAGTTAAATCTTCAAAAATTTAAAAAAAAGCGAAAAAAAGAATATTTATTTGGAAAATAAGTATTAACTTTGTGACGCTTTTGAAATATAAGGCAATAATTAATAATTATTTTAAATATTTAAAATTAAGAGAGATGAAAAAATTAGTTTTATTCGCAGCTGTTGCTTTCGCTGCTTCTTTTGCAGCTTGTACCTCTAAACCTGCTGCTGAGGAGACTACTGAGGCTCCTGTAAGCACTGAGGCTACAATCGATGCTAACTACGCATTCGAGGGAGATACTCTTCTTCTTCCTAACGCTGAAGAGACTGCTATCGACACAGTAGTTATCGCTGATTAATTAAATTAATTAAGCAAGCAAAGAAAAATGAAAGCGATACCAAGTATCGCTTTTTTTTGTCTCTTTATTTAACCTCAATATATAAACCTATATATTTATATGTATAGGTTTTTTTATCTGTGTGGTAAAATTTCTCAATTCTTTGTACTATCTTCGCATAAAAATTAAGGTAATGGATATTCTATATATAGTATTAGCCCTTGTCCTTGCTTTTGTTGGATTGCTTGGCTCGGTTGTGCCTGTATTACCCGGCCCTCCTCTAAGTTATGTGGCTCTTATCTTATTATGTTTTTGTAAGGGAGCTGAGGTGTCGGTTACAACTTTAGTGATAATGGGAGTGCTAATGGCAGTTATAACCATAGTTGATTATATTGCACCGGCTTGGATGACAAAACTAAAAGGTGGCTCAAAGAGTGCATCAAATGGTGCTATTGTTGGTACTATTGTAGGTCTCTTCTTTGGTCCTATTGGGGTAATAGTTGGTCCGTTTTTGGGAGCATTTATAGGAGAGGTTATCGCCAATTCATCAAGCGGTAAGGCTTTTAATGTAGCTCTAATGTCGTTTTGGGCGTTTATCTTAACATCAGGAGTAAAACTGATATATGGCATTACGGTAATGGTTATGATTGTTGTGGTGGCAGTAGATATATTTGCTGCTATGTTTTGAAATAATTGTGATTTATGACTGAAGAATCAATACTGAAAGATAAGAAGGTTGTTTATTATACATTGGGTTGCAAACTCAATTTTGCCGAGACATCTACCATTGGTAAGATGCTGACACAGCGAGGTGTTGTAAAGGCAAAATCGGGCGAGGAGGCTGATTTGTGTGTGATAAACAGTTGTTCTGTTACCGAACTTGCCGATAAGAAGTGCCGTCAGGCTATCAGACGTATATCTCGCCAACACCCCAAAGCGTGTATTGTTGTAACCGGTTGTTATGCTCAACTTAAGAGCGAGGAGGTTGGTGCTATTGATGGTGTTGATTTAGTGTTGGGTGCAGCGGAGAAGATGGATTTGCCTGATAAGTTAGAGGCTTTTCTATTATCAAATAAGGAGCTGGAGATTGATACCACTCCACTCGCTGATATAAAAAACTTTGCACCCTCGTGTTCCCGCGGTGATAGAACTCGCTACTTCTTAAAAGTGCAGGATGGTTGTGACTATTATTGCTCATACTGCACTATTCCGTTTGCTCGTGGTCGTAGTAGAAACGGCTCTATTGAGTCGATGGTTTCACAAGCCGAACAAGTTGCTGCTGAGGGCGGAAAAGAGATTGTTATTACCGGTGTAAACATTGGTGATTTTGGTAAAACTACTGGCGAGAGTTTTCTCGATTTGATAAAGGCTTTGGATTGTGTTGAGGGGATAGAGAGATATAGAATTTCTTCGATTGAACCAGACCTTTTGACCGATGAAGCAATCGAATTTATTGCAACTTCAAAACGTGTAGCACCACACTTTCATATACCGTTGCAATCGGGAAGTGATGAGGTGTTGAAGATAATGCGGCGCCATTACGATAAACAGCTCTTTTGTTCAAAGATTGAGAAGATAAAATCTGTTATGCCCGATGCCTTTATTGGTGTTGACCTTATTGTTGGTATGAGAGGCGAAACTGATGAACTCTTTGAGGAGAGTTACAATACGGTTGAGGGGTTGGATATTTCGCAACTTCATGTGTTTACATACTCTGAACGTCCGGGTACAAGGGCGTTGAAGATTGAGCATGTGGTAACACCTCAGGAGAAACACGCCCGATGCACTCGAATGTTAAACATATCGGAAGAGAAACGATTGGCGTTCTACATGTCGCAAATAGGAGAGTGTCGCCCTGTATTGTTTGAGCAACCTGCACCGGGGGCATTAATGCACGGATTTACCGATAACTATATAAGAGTTGAAATGCCATACGATAAGAGTTTGGTAAACAAAAGCGGTGTGCGTGTAGTTTTAGGAGATTTTACTCAAGACAAGAGTTCGCTTGTGGTAGAGAAATTATATACCGAATAGAGTATGAACAGATATTTAGAGAACATATTATACTCCCCTATATACCTCGTTATTTGGTTACACTCGTTGTTGCCATTTTGGGTGCTGTATATATTATCTGACATTCTCTTCTTATTAGTCTATTACGTGGTAGGTTATCGCCGAAAGGTAGTATTTGGCAATATGCGAAACTCCTTTCCCGATAGAAGCGAAAAGGAGATTCGTAGAATGGAACGAGCATTCTATCGACATTTTTGCGACTATATTGTAGAGACCATAAAACTACTGCATATCTCTGACGCTACTACAAAACGCCGTTTTGTAATGGAGAATACTGAGGTTTTACAACGTGCCATAGATGAGCGTAGGCAGGTAATTTTGATGTTAGGCCATTACGGTAACTGGGAGTATATACCTTCAATCACTCTATGGTTAGATTATCCTCAGGATGCAGTTATGGGAGAGCTGTATCGACCACTTAAAAATCGTTGGTTTAACAACTTCTTCCTGAAACTTCGCTCTCGATACAAAACTGTAAACATCCCAAAGAACGATGTACTAAGAGAGTTTATAAAATTCCGCCGTGATAAACGTCCTGCGGTGATAGGTTTTATGGCAGACCAAACTCCATCACCAGCCAATATACACTATTGGAGTAACTTTTTAAATCAAGATACCCCAATGCTAACAGGCATTGAACGAATAGCTCAAAAACTTGATTGTACACTTGTATATGCCGATGTAATAAAACTAAAACGCGGATACTATAAAATAGTATTTGAGGAGATAACTCAAACTCCAAAAGAGTATAAGGAGTTCGAGATTACCGAGATATATACCCGCTTAATGGAGAAAACTATTCTGCGTGCTCCAGAGTTTTGGCTGTGGACTCATAAGCGTTGGAAACATAAACGATAAATTTATATGGCACAAGCGTTGTGCTTAGTACTTTCTTATTTATGTTATGGAAAAGAGTAACCAACATCAAAAAATATCCATTCGCTTCTTTAATGATAAAGAGGTTAGAGCCGCATGGGATGATGATACCAATCGTTGGTTGTTCTCGGTAGTTGATGTTATAGCAGTACTTACTGAAAGCAAAAATCCTCGTAACTATTGGAAAGTGATAAAACACCGCTTAGTTAAAAATGGAAATGAGTTGGTTACACGATGTAACCAACTGAAACTTGTTGCTTCTGACGGCAAGCGATATTTAACCGATTGTTTGTCACAAAATGAGATGATTAGCCTTGTGGAAGTTGTTCCAAGCCAACATGCAATTGCTTTTGCAAAATGGTTAATTACTGGTGAAGACCAAATAGACAGCAAGAGCCGAGATAAAGCATATCAACTTTGGGATAGTTCGTTATTGCAAACTATTGAGGTGGGCACTGCACGAGGTTTGCAACAAATTCATGCCTATCTCTTTGGCGGACTTTATGATTTTGCAGGACAAATACGTCAAAAGAATATCTCAAAAGGCGGGTTTCAATTTGCAGTATCTCATTTTCTTGGGCAAACTCTATCTCAAATTGAGCGAATGCCCGAAACCAACCTCAATGAAATTGTGGATAAATATATAGAAATGAATATAGCACATCCCTTTATGGAAGGCAATGGTCGTAGTACAAGAATTTGGTTGGATTTAATACTTAAACAATCATTAAAAAGATGTGTAGATTGGAGTAAAATTGACAAGACTGCCTATATGGAAGCAATGCGTATAAGTGTGGTTAATCCCACAAGAATACGTGAATTAATAGCAAATGCTTTAACCGATAAAATCAATGACCGTGAAATGTTTATGAAAGGGATTGATTATTCATACTATTATGAGCAAGATAATTAATTCTTATTTATGAAACAATATAAGTATATAAATTAGAAAAAGTAGAAACTTTAGTTGATAGTACACTTTCCTCTTCTTTAGGCAAACCAACAAATAAACGATAAATTTATATGGCACAAGATATAGCAGTTGTAATATTAAATTGGAATGGCAAGAAACTTATGGAGGAGTTTCTGCCTTCGGTAGCAACTTTATCGCAAGGGGCAGATGTTGTTGTGGCTGACAATGGCTCAACCGATGGCTCGGTTGAGTGGTTAAACGCCAATTATCCAACTGTAAGAGTTCTTGCCTTTGATAAAAATTATGGTTTTGCAAGGGGGTATAACTTGGCAATAGAGCAATTATCGGAGTATAAATATATTGTACTGCTAAATTCCGATGTTGAGGTAACCCAAAATTGGGTTGCACCATTAAGAGAGTTTATGATTGCCAATCCCGATGTTGCTGCGTGTCAGCCCAAACTAAAATCATATAGCAATAAAAGTATGTTTGAGTATGCTGGTGCAGCAGGAGGTTACCTCGATAAATATGGCTATCCATTTTGCCGAGGCAGAATATTTGACACTACCGAAAAAGATTGCGGTCAATATGAAGGCACACCCAAAGATATATTTTGGGCAACAGGTGCAGCCCTTATGGTTGAACGTGAGAGTTATTTGGCAGTAGGGGGATTAGATGCCGATTTTTTTGCTCACATGGAGGAGATTGACCTCTGTTGGAGATTGCAACTATTGGGCAAAAGAGTTGTTGCCGTAACTGATAGTGTGGTATATCATTTAGGCGGAGGAACATTGGCAGCAGGTAACCCTCGCAAAACATACCTAAACTTCCGAAACAACCTCTTTATGTTATACAAGAACCTTCCACTAAAAGAGGGCAAAAAGTTAATTTTCAAAAGAAAACTCCTTGATGGATTGGCAGCAATATTGTTCCTCGTGAAACTAAGTTTTGGAGAGGTAAAATCGGTATGGTTAGCACATCGCCACTTTGAAAGAGATAAACACCGCTATAAAAATCAACCCTCAATAAATATGCTAAAGCATTTTACAGAGAGCAATAGAAGTGTAGTAGTTGATTACTACTTAATGGGGAAACGAATATTTTAAATGCTTTTTTTGCATATTAATTTACAATTCTCCTTTTTACCCCAATTTTAAAATTAAATTACACTCGTAATGGTCTAATAATTAGAGCAGTACCTCTAAAATGCAAAATAAGTAAAGATTTTATGCTTATTTTTACAAGAGGTTGAATTGTAATAATTTTAGCAATTAACAATATCATTTAATTATTTTTATTACTTTTGTTGCGTATATCGCTTGCAGAAGCCCGATATGGGTTTTTGGGGTGGGTGCAGACATAATATGAAAAAGCGTTTACTAACGCTCTTTCTTGACGACATGGAACTTCGCAAATTCTAAACCAATGTCAAGGATGAGGCAATAGTAGATGCCTATGGGTGTGTATTTTAATCATAATATTTTAAATTATGATTTTTGCATATTTGCGTGGGCTTCTGCGTTGCTCGTTCAACATTGGTGGGCAATGCGAAGGCCTCATGTCGTGGGATGAGTAACAGTATGGTTCCCACGCTTTTTTTGTATCTATTATAAAAGTCTATATGGGGACATAGACTATATAGCAATAAAATATGAGAACTTCTAAATTATTTAGTTGTGTAAAAGTCCCCCCTCCAGGGCATTGCTTTACTGATGTTTACGACAACTATGTATGGATCTACGCAAAAAATTTTCAATTAATTTTCGGGGAAAATCGTTTAAGGAGTGGCAAACGCAATTGCCTTAAGATCTCCTATGGAAACAAATCAATATATCGCTTTATTGAAACAACAGGATATACAGGAGTCGATGCAAAGACAATAGGATTATCTTATAACAGTATTTGTGATCTTGGAATTAATCAAAAGGAGTTACCTTCTGTAGAATTGAAAGTTAAACCAATAAGTGCTTTTCAATTAATGTTTCATCACCCAGATAGTTCACAGAAAGTCTCTTTTTTGACCGCAATCATAACTTTTTTAGTTGGTCTTATTATTGGGTATGTAGTTTAATTAAAATTATATATATGAAAAATTTATTATCATTTATTAATATGCGATGGTATATTATACTTTCGCTGTTTTTTGGCATTTATACCTCAGAATTATATGCCGAGAGTGTAAATATTGATGGATTGAATTATGAACTTAATGCTTCTAATAAAGTTGCATCTGTAGTTGGTTATAGTTCGGTACAATCTAATGTAGTGATCCCATCAACCGTAACTTACAATGGTATATCGTTTACGGTCACTACCATAAGAGATAAAGCCTTTGCAGGTTGTACATCATTAGAGAGTATTTCAATACCAGGAACGGTAACAGAGGTAGGAACAACGCAGAGTCAAAATTATGAAAATCTACCATTCTACGGTTGTACAGCTTTGAAGTCT
>JAFXDI010000042.1 GCA_017521245.1 Bacteroidales bacterium | reverse complement strand
TTATTATATCCAATCAGCATTGACTGTTGCTGATGAAGAAAAACGACAACAAGAAATAAACTCCCTAAATAGAATCAATGATTCTTATACGAAAATAGTTGTGGTACGTGATAATGTTTTGCCTTGGATAGATGAAAAAGGGGTACAGTATATCAATATTGAAGACTTCCTCTTAGAAAAGATAAATGAATTATAATACTTAAATAGTATGATAGAACGCTTAATAGTAACAAGAGCTAAATTTACGGTAGGTTTGGTTGTTCCCGACGATTTTGATAATACACATATTAAACTCCCGTTTTGGAAGATGGAATAATTTGTTGTTTTAATATTATTCCGTACCTTTGCAGTACAAGAGTTATTTGAGAGTATTGCTACCGCAAACCGCAGAAATTCGCACGATTCCCAAATCGTTACCTCGCTCTTTTCAAAATAACTTCAAGTGTTTATTTTTCAAACGATTATATCAAATCGATGAAATATTAAAACAACTTTAATGCTTCGTATGCTATGTTTTGGATTTTTGGACGGATATTCATCTTCATCAGTTCTTTATTCCATCGGTGAGGAAATACTCTGTTTGATAAGAAGATGAATATCATATTGTTCTTTTTATCCACCCAAAAGCAAGTGCCAGTATAACCTGTATGTCCGTAAACAGTGGCGTTTGCTTCGGGGCAACAGGGGCTTTTCTCTTCATTCTCAAGGTCGGGTTTGTCAAACCCTAAAGCACGACGACTTATCTCACTTTGTGTTTGCGTAAATAGAGTGATGCTCTCCTCGTTTAGGTAATGTTCTCCTCCGTATGTGCCACCATTTAGAAACATCTGCAAGAGTTTTGCAAGGTCATTTGCAGTACCAAACAAACCTGCATTGCCACTTACTCCTCCTAATATACATGCAGTCTCATCATGAGGGTATCCGCACATTAACTCCTTACGTAAAAAATCATCGCGTTCAGTTGGCATAACTTCCCATCTGTTGAACTTCTTCATAGGACAGAAGGAGGTACGAGTCATTCCCAAAGGAGCATAAAAGAGAGAGTCTGTAAGAACGTCTAATCTACTACCAGATAGTCTCTCTGCTACCTCTTGAAGTAGAACAAAGTTTATGTCGCTATATCTGTACTTTTTTTTTGTGGTGTCAGGCTCCATTCGCGCTATACGATTTAGGAGAGTGTCGCGTATAGCATTATTAGCCCATAGACGTTCACTAATCTTTATTGTAAAAGCAGAGTCGCTCTTCACACGCAATAAATCCTTACGCAACTTTGCCTGATTATTTGCAAACACCTGTTTGTCTATTTGAATGAGATATGGCGACTGCTTTCTCCAGTGATATAGTTTACCATTGTAACTATTGCTGTCGGTTAGCAGATAGTAGGGATTTATTCCTGATGGAAGTCCACTTTGATGCCATAGTAATTCATTCATAGGTATTTCGCCAACAAGTGAGGTGTCGGGTAACGGTATATAGTTTCTAAGTTTCTCATCAATGCTAAACGCTCCTTTCTCATATAAGTGCATAATAGCAGGCATCGTTGCGGCACTTTTGGTTACCGATGCAAGGTCGTAAATATCAGATAGAGTAACTTCTCTGCTCTCTTTTCCAGCCCTCTTGCCAAAAGCCTTTTCGTAAACTATCTTTCCATCCTTGGCCAATAGCACTTGACATCCAGGAAAGGCTCTCTTTTTAAGTCCACAAGCAACAATAGAGTCAATATATAGCAGAGTAGAACTATTCATTCCAACCACTTCGGCTGGTGCATATCCCAATCTTACGCACTTGGTTTCAATACCATCACCTCTTTTGTATGGTGCAGCATTAACAGGAAGTTTTCCCTTTGCTGCAATACCTCCCATGATAAGTTCGGCAGCACACTCTTGCATAACTTTTGTCTCTTCGTAACCCATAACAACAGCCTCTGCACCCTCTATAACTTTTGAGTATAACTTCATATTGTATGGCGAGGTAAAGAATACCAAAATATATCTCTTACCCTTACAGGCTGCCTCAACCTGAGTCACAACATTACTCTTGCCTGAATAAACTCCAATTATTGAGATATTCTCATTACTATTGGCTTTTCCGTTAATACCATACGATTTAAGCCTGTTTGTGAAATCTATGCTCGATGTTGTGCCGTAACACTCAATATCTATTGCAGTTTTATCTAAGGCTTTTAGAGGCATTATGTTGTTATTGTTTTTTAGAAGAGTTACCGCCTCTGAGTTTATCTGATATATAATCCTCTCTGCTTCGGGCGAAACAATGTCGCTAACCAATCCCTTTTCAGAGATAGGCATCCTATCCTTACCCACAAAAACATATTTATGCAAAAGAATTTTTTTAACCACACTTTGCAATAACTCCTCTTTTACAATCCCTTTGTTGTAAGCCTCCTCAATGCTCTTTATACATTCGCCCACGTCAAGAGGTTTAAGCAATATGTGATTGCCTGCAAGAAGAGCCTTTAAAGCACTATTCTCGGCAGTTGCCCCCTTCATCTCTAATGCATCGGTAAAGAGCAAACCTTTATATCCCATCTCTTGCTTAAGGAGTTTATCCACAACAACAGGCGACAGAGATGTTGGTAATCCCGACACAGAATCCAATGCAGGAATATATAGATGCCCAACCATAAGTGATGGCATACCAGCCTTAATATACTCTTTGAATGGTAACAACTCCTCATTGTTTAACTCCTCTCTTGTTTTGTTGTTCACAGGCAGAGTCTTATGAGAGTCGCTCTCTACATCGCCATGACCAGGAAAGTGTTTGCCAACAGGCAAAACCCCTTCACTCAACAACCCTTTTGAGTATGCTATTCCCAAACGAGCCACCATTTCGGCACTATCGCCATACGATCTAACTCCAATAACAGGATTATTGGGATTGCTATTTACATCAATATCGGGAGCAAAGTTAACGTGTATTCCCATGCGTTTGCAATGGCGTCCCACCTCTTTGCCATATTCGTATGTAAGGCGGCTATTGTTTGCAGCACCTATAACAATATTCTTAGGAAATCGAGGAGTATCGGTTAATCGCATTGACAATCCCCACTCCCCATCAATAGTAATCATTAGAGGCACTTTTGATAGAGATTGGGCATACTCGGTTAAACGTAAGTGCGCACCTGCAGTACCCTTACTCAAAATAAAACCACCAACTTTATATTCGTTTACCATTCGAGCAATATGAGCCTTGTTTTTTTCATCTTCAGTAGTTAAAGCACCAGCAACAAAAAGTTGCCCAATGCGTTCGCGAAGAGTCATACTGTTATAAACTGAGTCGCACCAAGCCAAATGCTCTGCCGATATATTACAAAAATAGTTGTTATTGCCGTTAGCCAATGTAACAGATAGCAAAGCAATAAACGTAAATAGTATATGTTTAATATATTTCATATTGCGAAGATACACTATAATAGCATTAAATTCAAATACCTGAGATAAAAACTTTACAACATATTTGCTTATGTGATAAAATTTTTGTTACTTTGCACCGCTTTTCGCAATCTCTGGCAAGGAGATGTGACTTGTTAAATTGCGGTTTACGAATATTTAAAATTAAAATAAGATGGATTTTATTAAAGTTGCAGAGGAGGCATTTGCTTCGGGAATTGAGATGCCTTCATTCAAAAGCGGAGACACAATTACAGTTGCTTACCGCATTAAAGAGGGTAACAAAGAGCGTATCCAACAATATCGTGGTGTAGTTATCCGTATTTCAGGAAATGGTAACAAAAAACGTTTTACAGTACGTAAAATGTCAGACAACGTAGGTGTTGAGAGAATATTCCCAATGGACTCACCATTTATCGAAAGTATTGTAGTTAACAAATTCGGTAAAGTACGTCGTTCAAAACTTTATTACTTGCGTGCCCTTACAGGTAAAAAAGCTCGTATTAAAGAGAGAAGAATTGTTGAGAAAAAAGCATAATGCTTTATCAATAGAACAGAAAAATAGGCAATCTTTGGATTGCCTATTTTTTTTGTATTAGTGAAACTAAAAATATTAATGACTTTAAGTATAGCAAGTTCAACAAGCGAATGCTTGTTAACTAACAACTCTCTTGGCACTATATTCACAACCGCAGTATTGCTGGTTATAAAAGTTCTCTATTTTTAGAAGTTGGTTGCGACGTTCATATAACCCTCCTTTTCGCCAGTTTTGATCCCAAAACTCAACTCCTTCAACTTGTGAGGTTGCGTAACGACCAGCCTCAATAATTTGGTTGAAATCTTTCCATCGCGAAGAGGCAAGTGTTGTGGTAAAATATTTTATTCCTCGCTCTGCTGCATATCGAGCAGTTTGCAGTAGTCGCATTTTAAAGCAGTACATACATCTGCTACTTCTCTCAGGTAAGTTTTCCATTCCGCAAGTACCCTCTCGCCATGCTTCATAATCGTAATCAGCATCAACAATCTCTAATCCTAATCTCTGAGCATAATTCTCAATTTCTCTTTTACGTTTCAAGTACTCCTCCTCTGGATATATATTGGGGTTGAAAAAGTATATAACAGGGGTTATGTTGTTTGCCAACATTGCCTCTATTATTGCCGATGAACATGGAGCACAACAGGCATGTAATAGTACTGTATTGGAGCCGTCAGGTGTTGCGAGTTTTATCATAGCGTAACTCTCTATAAAGTCTCTCCGCTCTCATCGTATTGGTAGTAGAGGAAGTCGTTGTATGGGAAACGTTTTACATGTATCTCTTTTACCTTTTGATACATCAACATTTTTAACTCCTCTATGTTACTACGCTCCACTGCCGAAATGAATATGCAGTTATCTCCCATTCGCGACATATATGTAGCCTTTAGTTCATCAAGCGATATATTCTCACGAGTGCGAGGAGATAGGTCATCTTCATCTTTTTGTACGTAAGTGAAGGCATCAATCTTGTTGAATACCAATATCACAGGCTTTTGCTCTCCATCCTTACATATATCTGCAATAGTCTTCTCAACCACCTCAATTTGCTCTTCAAATGCAGGGTGTGATATATCTACTACATGTAAAAGAATATCAGCCTCTCGTACCTCATCAAGAGTCGATTTAAAAGACTCAATAAGGTTTGTGGGGAGTTTGCGAATAAAACCTACTGTGTCGCTCATCAAGAAAGGTAAGTTCTCAATAATCATCTTACGCACTGTTGTGTCGAGAGTTGCAAATAGTTTGTTTTCAGCAAACACATCAGATTTACACAACAAGTTCATTAATGTTGATTTCCCTACATTGGTATATCCTACAAGAGCCACACGCACCATCTTACCTCTGTTTTTACGTTGTACCGATTTTTGTTTATCAATCAGTTTCAACTCCTCCTTAAGATGCGATATCTTGTCAAGAACTATACGGCGGTCGGTCTCAATCTGAGTCTCTCCGGGCCCACGCATACCAATACCTCCACGTTGACGCTCAAGGTGTGTCCACAACCTTGTTAAGCGAGGTAGCAGATATTGATACTGAGCCAACTCAACTTGTGTTTTAGCGTGGGCAGTTTGTGCTCGTTTTGCAAAAATATCTAATATCAAAGAGGTGCGGTCAAGAATTTTAACCTTCAAAGCCTCTTCAATGTTTTTCAACTGCTTGGGCGATAGTTCATCATCAAATATCACCAAACCAATTTCATTCTCTTCAACGTATTGGCGTATCTCCTCCAACTTACCTTTACCAACAAAGGTTACCGGGTTTGGATAGTCTAACTTTTGTATAAAGTTTTTTACTGGCACTGCTCCCGCAGTGTCAGCAAGAAAGGCAAGTTCATCGAGGTACTCATTTACCTTAGCCTCATTTTGTTGTGGAGTAACCAAACCCACCAGTACGGTGCGTTCGCTCTCCTGTTCTGTTAATATAAATTCTTTCATCTTCTAACAACTAACAACTACCCCATAGGGGCGGTGTAACCGACAATTAACAACTAAATTACTGGCAAACTCATTCCGTTTAGTTTTTGATACAAATCCAAAGCATAAACGTCTGTCATCCCCGAAATATAATCGGTTACCGCCTGAATACGCGATGGAATATCTTTGGCTCTCATATCGTACTGTTGAGGTACTTTTGCCAACAGCAGTTTAGAGTATGATTTATCGGGGTGCAGTACTGCATCAACCAAACGCTCCAATAACATATTTACAATTTGGTTACCAGCCAACTCTATATCTAATACACCCGAGTAGTTATATATCTTTTCGTATGCCATCTTAGAACAAGCCTCGTATGCTCTGCGAGGAGTCTCCGAAATCATATCAATAAGCGGTTTGGTACACTCACCTCGTAATATCTCATCTTCGTGAGTAATAAATGCTTTAGAGCACTCATCAACCAGCAATCCCACAATTGATGAACGTAAATATGCAATCTGCTCGTTTTTATCCTCAACCATTGATAAAATATTCTCCACGTGTTTTAACCCCTCACCTTCAAAGAAAGCCAACAGATACTCTTTTGTTTGGTTGGTTGTGAGGATTTTTAGTTTGTGAGAGTCCTCAATATCCATAATCTGATAACAAATATCATCGGCAGCCTCAACCAAATATACCAGTGGATGACGGCAATATTTCACATATTTTCCATCTCCTTTATTTAAGATGCCCAACTCTGCAGCAACCTTTTTGTAATGCTCTTCTTCACTTACAAAGAAACCGAATTTGCCCTTTGTTCCAGCAAGAGCCGATTCGTAAGGGTATTTAACTATTGATGCAAGAGTAGAGTAAGTGAGTGCAAAACCACCTTTTCTTCTGCCGTTAAAGTGGTGAGTTAATAGACGGAAAGCATTAGCATTACCTTCAAAGTGTGAGAGATCGCACCAGAGTCGGTCTCCTATAATGCCCTTTAAATCCAAGCCCTTGCCTTCAGAGAAGAACGATCCTATTGCCATTTCGCCAGAGTGTCCGAATGGAGGATTACCCATATCGTGAGCCAAACAAGCCG
The DNA here is from genome assembly GCA_017521245.1 of Bacteroidales bacterium. Taxonomy (NCBI): domain Bacteria; kingdom Pseudomonadati; phylum Bacteroidota; class Bacteroidia; order Bacteroidales; species Bacteroidales bacterium. Next base: position 5,133 of record JAFXDI010000042.1, on the reverse strand, counting down.
TAGCCACAATATCGGGAATCCCGGGAAGCTTACGCAACAACTCCTCATCTGTGGTGTTCTCCTCAATATGCGAAGCAATGTTACTACCTAATGAACGGCCTACGCTCGATACCTCCAAACTATGCGTCAATCTGTTATGAACAAACACACTGCCGGGCAAAGGAAAAACCTGAGTCTTATTTTGTAATCGGCGAAAGGGTGCCGAGAATATTAATCGGTCATAGTCGCGTTGAAAACGAGTACGATTATGATGTTTATCGTCATCGTAATCCTCAAGACCAAATCTTTTAGAGGACAACAAACGTCCCCAATCCATTTTTTCGTTATTGTTCATCTATAAATTCTAAATCTTTTGCGAAGATACAACAAAAATAGTTATCTTAGCAACACAATTTTAAATTAGTTAAACATAGAGCGATAAACAGCAATATGATAAAGAGTGTTATAAAGATAGTGAATAGTTATAAATTGAGTATGGTAGCCATTGCTCTGCTTCTCTATTTATCGTTTAATAATGCTCATGAGTATGACAATTTAACTCTCTTTATCTTCCCGCATGCCGATAAAGTGATTCACTTTCTTATGTACTTTGGCGTGGCATCGGCACTCTATATCGATTTTATTTGGTTAAACCGTAAACGAGCAACCTCCATAGTACTTATTCTTACAGTGTTGTTGGCAGGAGTAACAGAGGTGGGACAACAACTCTTAACCGATACACGCAGTGGTGATATTTGGGATTTTGTATGCAATATTATGGGAGGAGTGATTGCAACGAGTTTAGCACCATATACAGCAAAACTATATTTTAAATTCATTAATTATGTTAGAGGAGTTTTTAAATAACAATACAATATTGATTGCGGCAGGATTAATAATACCAATAATAGGATGTATAATTGGAGCTGCAACAGTATATATGATAAAGAGCGATAGCAATTCGCCCTCGCAGAAACTTATGCTAGGATTTGCTGCAGGAGTTATGCTTGCTGCCATAATATGGTCGCTAATGCAACCAGCAATGGAGATGGCTGCCGAAAAAGACTCTATACCATGGCTCTCGCCCACCATAGGTTTTTTGGTAGGTATGGGATTCTTACTTCTTTTAGATACCATTACGCCACACCTACATATCTCCTCTGATTCAGTTGAGGGATTGCCATCAAGTTTAAAGCGAAGCACTATGCTTATACTCGCCATAACAATTCACCACATCCCCGAAGGTATGGCAATAGGAGTAGTCCTTTCGGGAGCAATGGAGGGAGGCGATATGATAACAGGAGCCACTGCCATAGCTCTATCGTTGGGAATGGCACTACAAAACATCCCTGAGGGAGCAGTAGTGTCAGCACCACTCAATAGTATGGGAATGAGTAAATTCAAATCGTTTCTGTGGGGCTCGGCAACAGGATTGGTTCAACCACTATCGGCACTAATCACAATGCTGTTAATTGATGGAACAATGCCAATATTTCCTGCCATACTTGCCTTTGCTGGAGGAGCAATGCTATATGTTATAGTTGAAGAGATTATCCCCGAGGGGCAATCAGGTAAACACTCAAACATTGCCACCATAGGCGTTGCCTTAGGCTTTGCCCTTATGATGATTTTAGACGGAGTCCTTTAAGTTTTTTGCATCGGCAAGTAACTAACGCCCTCTAATGTTCACAAACAAACGCTAACGCTCACGAAAAGCAACAGAAAATCCTATAAAAATAGATGAAAAAACTCGGAAGTTGAATCTCACTTTCCGAGTTTTTTGTTTTACCCGTTTTTTCCCCTAAAACGCCATTTTTCGTGGATGTTGGTGTTTATTGGTCGGCGTAAGTTTCCGCCCCACAGTGTCAGATGTTGGGTGTTTGAAAACCTTTCCTCGCCAAGAACCATCCATTTTTTGACGGACTAAAATAAGTACGAAACTTATTTTCCAGCAACTCTCTATTCAAAAAAGCTGCATTTGTAATTAATGATAGAGTCAATGAAAGTTCACCCACAAAATAGCATGCCAGAGAACTTTAGATTAAATAATATTTGTTCCGTTCCTCCAATGTCAAAGTACGCCCCCCTAAGGCTGCACGTGTTTTATCCATTAACTGTTGAAGAGATAATTGTTCTCTTAAGACAACAAAAACACCGTCTCCTTCAATGATATTACCGACATATTGTGGCTCGTTAGTTTGTATGTTTATTTTATATAGCGCATTTGCTCTAAAACACCATTCGTATACGTCATCTTCCATCGCATTCAAAATCACGCTATCTCCATTATCTGAAAAACGGATTACAACTCTCGGTGATGTCGCTATATCAAAACAATCATTTATTCTGATAGAATTTATAGGTGCACCTTTTACATAATCCCAAACCGTAAGCACAAGTGTTTCGTACTCAACAATATCACTAGATGCTGTTACAATTAATGTTTCATTCGGATGGAATACGATTGGTTCTCCCAATAGTAAATCTTGATTATCAGGCAATATGATTTTCTTAAACATAGTCAAGGATTCAATATCATATAAAGTAATAATATTGTCTGTTGATTTTAATAAATATTTTTCGTCAAAACTCAAACATATATTGCATTCTTCATCAGCGATTTGTTTAATACTACCTGAAGAAATGTCAACACAATACAACTGATAACCGGACATAAATATTTTACCATGAGGTTTACTAACCACAATTTTAGATATAAACCCAAGATCCTCTAAAGCAATTGATTTAATGATTTTTTGTTGTTCTGTATCCCATATTTTTGCGCAATCTTCAGATATTGACACAAAATACGACATATCCTGACTATGTCCTACACAATGAACAAGATGTGAGTGGTAGTATAGTACACGACTACCATCTGCACGAATGTGGAAATCCCACATCCTAAATGAACTGGCATCTCTAAAATATATACTGCTACCATCATGTGAGAATGATAAGAGCCTAACTTGATTGCTCCAATCTAAGCGTGCAATTATTAGTTTATATTGCGTATCCAGCACTCTTATTTGCTGAGATGAAGTGACAAAAACAAGTAGATTGTCTTTATATAACACATCTAATATATCGGTATCGCTTGTGTATATTGTTTCTACATTCTTTGATTCAAAATTCCAAATCTCAATAGACTTATTACCACGAACAACTAATACATTTACATCATCAACAAAAGTACAAAACAAAGGATCATAACATCGATATTTAGCAAGGTATCCTGAGTTATTTGTTTTAAGATTCTCAATGTCGTATACATGAATATCCTTATGACAGGCACATGCGATCAATTTATTATTGGGGCTAAATGCAACATAAGGTCTTGCTGTTTCAATATAATTAAAAATCTTTTGATTGGTGATATTGTCATATAAGGATACACTAAAATGATTGGTGTATTCTTTGGTTAACCAAAAATAATAACACCCATTATTTGAAAAAACAACATCAGCAGTATGAGTGTCATGTACCATTGCATCGCGCTTAAACAATAGTTGTGGTTTTTGAGGCCTTACATCTAAATCTATCGATAGAAGGGAATCAAACGTATACAGATATACCACATTATGCATTGCCTTTGGAAAAGCAATTGATTTCAACCATCGTTTCCTTAAAATATATGAATCGATTTCTTGCGCATCAAGCATATCTTTATAATATTCTTTCAACCAATCTTCCAAATCAATAGTGTCAATATGTGCGCAAGTTTTTATATCCCATAATTTCAGCCTGCAATTTTCTTCCTCTGTAATTACAATTTCTCCATTAGTTTGGATACACCTTCCCTGTATAGATGAGCGAATAATAGGAGATGTGTAAACAGACGACTTTCTTAAAGAATCCTCAACTTCTCTAACATATGGTCTATTAGGTTCTGCTAAATTATTAGGTAAAGCTTCCAACGCTATTAAATTTGCCAAATCGTATTCATGATGATCGATCAAACTCTCAGCTTTTTCTGCCAAAAACAAGCTTTGTATTCTTAATAGTTGATCCTTGCGTTCTCTTTCTTTGCGTTCTGCTTCAATACGATCTCTTTCAAATTGATTCCATAGCATACCAAAACTAACGCCAGAGCTGCGTAATGTACCAGAAAGCACTTTCACAAAAGCATGTTCACGCCCATGCTTCGTTACATCACCAGCTATTAGTTCCGTTGGAAGGTCTCTTAACGCTTTCGGGAAACACTCATTTTCTGAATTGTCTTTAGAATTAGGAATCCCGCATACTATAATCGGGAATATATTACTGATATTGCTACCCCCATTTTGCTTCCCGATCTCAATGAATTCAAGTATTTCCTCATTAACATAGTTCGATTTTGCAGAATTTGGCGAACATATCACTATTAGGTTGGTCGATGATTTTAACGCATCTGTTATTTGCGGGTTTAATTCACCTCCACTTAATTCATATATATCACGAAATATGGGATGGAACTTATCTGGAAAACTTTCAGGATTAATTGTAACTGGTGGAGGTACCGGGAGATGATAATGTTCAAATTCATGTTGCAACCATTTGGCCCATTCTTCATCATCGTGAGAATAACTTATAAAAGCGAAGTATTTTTTATTTTGTTCCATAATAACATAGATTATATAATGTCAATTTCCTACTGCGTCACAAACACTCTCCAGCTACCATCCTTCTCGCCACGCTCAACATATTTCTTTTGAATAAGTTGATCGAGTAGTTTTTGGATGGCTGCAATGCTGATACCCGTAATCTCACGCATATCAGCCAATGTCAGTGTGGGTTCAGTTCGCATAGCATTTAATATCTTCGTGTAGTTCGGAGTGCGGAATACTATTCGTTCGCCATCATACCACCACACATTTTCATTCTTTTCGCTCACAAACAGCACATCATTATACACCTCTGTCGCCACTAACTCATTGAAGTATTTCAAGAATGGTCGAATATCCTTAATATCTGCATGAGCGCCATCGCTTGGTACAGGACCGACTTCAAGATCGGCTTGATGTAAAGCCTCCAAGTACTCACTCTTTTTGCGACTACGGACTACAATCATCGGATAATCGTGGCGAGTAAGGATAAAGTTCACCATCAGTCGGGCAATACGACCATTACCATCTTCAAAGGGATGAATGCGTATATAACGATAGTGGAACAATG
>JAFXDI010000041.1 GCA_017521245.1 Bacteroidales bacterium | reverse complement strand
TTTAGATAAGACTGTCCCTAAGTTTACATAAAAAGTTGCCAAAGCTGCCGTGTCATTCTCTGTTCTATCCTCAATTTTTAAGCAATTATTGATTGCTTTTTTCAACAACTCTTTAGCCCCAGACCTATTACCCATCACTTCTTTCTCTCCAGTTCATTCCTGCTTTGATTTCGGATGTATCAATCCAAACCTCATGTTTGAGGTTTCCCTCTGCATCCTTTGAGAGATAGTCTCTTATCTTTTCAATCAGCGGTGCATTCGAATCATGTCCGTAACTGAGGAATATTTTCATAGTTCACTCTTTTGTTATTCTTGTACAAAATTAACGATATTTTTTCATTCAAAGAATTTGTAATGAACAAAATATCCATCAACAGAATATTTATACTCCATTCGCACATAAAGAGTCGGTAATCCTCTTTAGTTAACGGATTACACGATTCTGAATGATTTGATAATAGATTGTTCCCTTCTTGTTTTCGTTTATTGAGTGTCGAAACTTTACCTTGATACTTGCCATATTTTTATATTTAATATAATTTACTGACAAATAAAATAGTAATACAATAGCAATAAGTGGTAAATTTATATAAAGGAATGGTAAGTGGCTCTACTAACTAATTTCTAATTAAAGAACCCTCGTTCTTTGATTATGCTTATGCTCGGTAAAACTCAAACAAGTTTGGTTTTACTCTTGCTTAATCGCAAAATCAACAAACTAAATAGTTGCTTCGCTAATGGGGATTTTACTTCTTACTCCTACTCTCCTATTATGGAGTTGAGGGAGTGGCTCAGTGTAGCAGATGTAGGTTCCTATACAACGGGTAATAAGGATATCATCGTGATGCCCCTCCATTGCTCCGTACGCTCCATTCTGTTTTCTCTCAAATACATCGTGTTCGTAACAAGCATCAAAGTCGCGTTCAATATAACCGCCCTCACGTAGCATCCTAACCTGATGTGCTATAAGCATAAGTTTTGTGGCTCTGTTCATATGAAATCCCCATCGTACTCCACTGCCAGAATGAATCATATTTGAGGTTTGTCGGGCATAAAGGTTGGGATATACCCCAGAGACTGTTTCGAGGATATACTCCGAAGAGTCATCATCTCCTCGCTCTGTTTCAAGGGTATTACTCTCTACAACCAATAGGCTCTTATTATAGAACTCGGCTATCTGCACAGCCTTCCATGCGAGTAGATCATGGTCAATATGTCCTCGCCACTGAGCCACTACTTCAGGTACTCCTCCATGTAGCATCCAGTAGCGGTCAAACACTACAATAACTGAATAGTCGGCTTTATTTGACCTTCCGCCTATATCAACAACTGTTATGTATCGCATAGAAAAGAGATTCTCCTCATCGGGCATCTCCCAAAGACGAAGTTCTCCCCCACTCTCCTCTATAAAACGAACATCTGTTAATGCATCTTTTCCTCTGTCGCTCTTGCCGTATATATCGCCAACATATTTAGGTTCGCAACACTCCTTGCGTAACCTCTCAACTGATGCGTGCGAAAAGACTTTTTCGCCTGAATAGTTAAATGCCTCTATATCATCGGAAGGGTACTCCGCCATCATATCGGCATGTTCTGAGTACTCTTTGCGCTTTTCTCTGTACCAAGCAATCGCCTCAAGGGTTGCTCCTTTGTTCCACAACTCCCACTCATATTTTGATAGCGACTCGGCAAACTCCTTGTGATTAGCAACCGGCTTTGAGTATATCTCAATCTCAAACCATGGTACAAAAACAAACTTCTTATCACTCTCACCCCTCTTTGCTCTCATACACTCTTTGTGGAAATAGTTGCCTGTTCCGTTTGCTGTACTCTCCATAACTATTACCGATAGAGGGAGCAACGCTACCGATCCACAGACCGATCGCACCATACTTTCGGGTGTTTTTCGTTGTGTTGAGTTCCAAAATGCAACCTCCGAAAGGTGTGCCATAACGGCATCTGTTCCTCGTACCGACTCTGGTGTCTCTGCCGATCCGATTGTTATCTTACTTTTGGTTGCCGAAATTATTGAGGTGTTTGCCATCCTTTCAAATGGTTGAAACTTTATTGGCTCTTCGCTATCTAGCAACCACGATGGATAGTTTTCTAAGAGTTTGGAGTACATTCCTTTGATGTTTAGTGCAGAGTCTTTTAGGTGTGCACATATAACACTATTCCAATTCTTTCGATGCACCAACTGAATCCACGCCATATATATTTGAACAAGTGTTGAGCCTCCCCATTGACGTGCTTTTAGCAGTATTATACGTATTGGTTTATCGGCAAGACGCATCTCCTCTAACTCTCTCAACAATCGGCGTTGGGGTGTGTTGAGTTTAAATGCTATGTCGCTGTCGCCCATTTTATTCTTGATGCGAACAAACATTATTGACCAAAACTCAAAATCATATTTTATTCTAATCTTTATCCAATGCTTCCAAACTTCATCTACTACGCTATCGGTTGGCTTTACTTTTAGATGTTCTATGATAAACTTCTTTATACTCCCGTAACGCCTCAACAGTTGCACTAACTCCACCTCTGCCATTGCTTTAGGTATATATTGCAATGGTATAGGGGAGTCGGGAATATGGAATGCTATACGCTCTCCACATCCTCCCTCTCCTATATGTGGTTGATACACGCTGTTTATCTTTGCCAATCTTTTGGCATTTTCACTAACTACCTTTTTTATATCCATAACAGTAGCAAAGTAATTAAAAATTACACTACACTTAGTGGTAATTTTATATAATTAGTTGTTAGTTATTGGCGAAAGCCACCCTACGGGTAGTTGTTTGCTGTTAGATTTTTGCCAACAACTAAAGTATGCAGTAGGAGCAACTATCAACTACTTAATTTCCGATAAGCGTTCAAGGGTAGAGGCTATTGCCAATAGGGTGCGTTGTCCATCTTCAGGTGAAGCAGAGGCACTCTCCTGTTTCTCTAAAGTCTCAATACACTTGATAAGGGTTACTTCGTTTGTACACTCAGGTATGAGTTCTCTCAAACGAGAATAACACAAATCCAATATCTCTCTCCTCTCTTTGTTCATAACGCCTTCGGGCGAACATTTTTTCTTTGCAGTTTTCATCTTCATATAAATTTAACATTCAAAGGCAAAATTATTGACAGATATTTGCAGTGCGATGTGATAATTATAAAATTTATTAATTACTAATTAAAAAAAATTATGTTTACTTATGTTTTTAGGAACAATATTCAATGGAATAATGGCGGCGGTACATAATAGACGTGCCAAGAAGGAGAAAGAGAAAGCATTGACGGTTCTTGATCAAGAAGAGGATGAGCTCGATAACCTTTTTAATGAGACCTACTACTCTGATTATATGAAACGTGCCGATGTACAACAGTTGATTAATACGGCTAAGTCGCATTTTCAATCGAACATGAATAACATTCAGGGAAGAGCAACTGTTATGGGCGGTACTGATGAGTGGGTAGGTGCTAATCAGAGAAGGAGTGGCGAGCAACTATCTTCGCTATACTCAAACCTTGCATCTCAGGGTATTCAATGGAAAGATAGTGTGTTGAATAACTATCGGGCTCAAAAAGCAAATATTAATGCTCAAAGATATGGCACACATTCTAATGATGCAGCCTCTTATAGAAATGCAAGTTTTGGTTCGCTAAACAACTTGGCTCAGAACTTCAGCGACTTAGACAACAAACTATTTAACAGTTACGGAGATAAGATTTTTAAGTAAAACAATTAGTTATGAAAACAGATAATGGAAATACTATTGATTTAACTTCTCATATTGAGGATATTGAGCGTGGCGAGGGATTTTATGCTACCCTTGTTGCCGAGAAGCAACGCATCTCACGTCCCGCCCGGAAGAGAATCAATGGCTTGAGGGAACTTTTTGTTTTACTTTATGATCCTGTTGAGAAACAACAATCAGATAGTGCTCTAAGCCGTTTATCGCAACTTATTAAGAGAGTTCTCTTAGTTTATGAGAATGCTCATCCTAAGGAGTTCCTTAGGAAACTGCGTAAAAGGTTATTCAAAATATGCGATAAACTAAGGGGCAGTCAATCAAAAGATTTACCTCTGCCAGAGGTTATGCAAGAGGATGTTATGGATATAACACAACAAGATGTGGATCTACCTCTTGATGATACTCAAAAAGAATTAATTTACAACATGCTTCTCTCTAATGGGGTTACCCATGAGGAGGCTATTAACGAACTTTCAAAATATTAAAAATTATGCCTTACAGAAATTATACAAATTTAAACGGACACTCTCTATTAGAAGAGAATCCTACTGTGAAATCTTTAATGAATAGTAGCAACGGAGTTTTTGCTAATCAATTATCTTCTCAACCTCTTAGCCGTTATGTAGCAACTGGTACTCCAAGTATATCGAGACCTAAAGCCTCTACTTTTGGCGAAGGTATGAAGGTTTGGGGACAACAGATGGCTAACGATATGAGTTATTTGGGCACAATGGTTGACAAAGAGGCTTCGGGTGAGAATTACTTTGATGACGCTATTACCTCGCTACAAGAGTATTACAATGGCAATCTGCTTTCACAACCTAACAGCGAACTATATGCCAGAATGAAAGAGATTGAGGCTGAAAATCAACCTATCCAATTCCCTGCTATGGGACCAACTCATGCTATATCGTTAAACCAACCTCTTAACCCATTACTTGCAACCGAGTATGACCTTCTTGGAGAGATTGCAACACGCCGCGATGCAGGATATACAGATGAGGAAAACCAATTGTGGTTAAGCAATCTACAGCAATATGGAGGCGAGGCTTCGCAACGTCAAAGAGAGATTATTGAGGCTGCTCAGGCTATTCCACAAACTGAAGGATGGGGTACCGTTGGTACTATAACCGGAGGTGTATTAGAGGGATTGACTTCGGTTATTGGTGGTGCTATTAATCCAAGTTTAGGTTTGGCTTTAGGTGGATTAACATTAGGTAAGGCTCTTGGTCAAAGTGTTGCTCAAACAAATAAAGAGATTGATATGTATGAGGCTAGCACTAATTTGACTGTTTCTCCACAAATACGAAATCTATATGTTAAAGGTGTAGCGGCTACTGATCTACTTCTAAACGGATTGATGCAATCGCGATACTTTAAACAATTAGAACTCCCTGCTATAAGTGAGATTCGTAAAAAGGTGTTAAAAAACTTTCTCTCTTCTCCCAAAGCTGCTAATGAGATTAATTCTCTTTTGCGTCAAACAATAAAGAATACTGGCAGATTAAGCGCTGAACAAGCAGGAGCTTCAGGCGTATCGGCTCTAACTCGAAGTATGTTAGGGTTAGCATATAAAAATCCTGAACACTATCCTCTCATTAGTGAGATAGCAAAAGATGCTACTTCACAGGCAATTATTGGAGGTGTAACAGGAGCAGTAACTGGAGGTATTGCTTCTGGCATAGGAGCAGGGATGAGATATCATCAATCTAATCCTAAGATAAAATTGGGTGTAAATTTCCCAGCCGAATACAGGCCTAAAGGATATTCTGGACTTACAGGAAACCTTGATAAGCCTACATTTGCTGCTCGAGAGAATAAAATTCTACAATTAGCACGAGAGAACTTTAAAAGACTTCCAGGTGATGGGGTTAAAGAAAAAAACAAACCTCTTATTGATTTAGGGGAAATGACAGTAGCGGAGTATGACCATTATGCTCCCAGACTGAGAAAAGTATTAGAGGAGTTTTATCTTCCCGAACGTCCAACTATAGACTTTTTATCGAAAGAGAGGTTTGGCTATATTCCTGATAGAGTGAACAACAAACATCTATACTCCTTTGATCTTGATGGTTTGAGCGCAGAAGATTGGTTTATAAGGGAGAAACTTGTATCGGATGTTTTTGGAGAAAATTACCAACTTAACCCGAGATTTTATCCACGAAGCAGAAAAAGGTATGATGTATGGAACATTGGCGAGTATGCATCTGAGTATGCAAACTCATTACGTAGAGATATGCTTAACGACATTGGTGGCAAGATGAAGTTAAAGACTCGTTTGTATGCCGACATTAACGAAGTTCCTAAAGAGTATAAAAAATATATTGGCGATCACTCTCAAAGCAAAGGTTTCTATAATCCCGAAACTGATGAGGTTGCGATAATTGGTAACAACATAAAGAATCAACAAGAACTATACAACACGCTTATTCAAAAGGGCTATGAGACTACAGGATTAAGAGGTGTATTGGGCAGTGAGTTAGACAACCTTTTAGAAGATGTGTATCATAATATGACGCATCGCGAGAGCGAGAGATATTCAGGCAGTGGTAAAAGTTCAAAAGAGATTGCTCTCTCTTATCTTTCTGACATGGTTAAGAATCCATTATTAAACCCAAAAGAGTGGCATAGAATATCAACATACGTTAGATATTTATTCGAAAGCAAATATGGTATTCGACACCTAACTCATGACACTGTGAATAGTCTTTTAAAACGTACTGCAAATCAAATTACAGGTGATGACACCATCTCTGATATGATTAAAAAGGCTAAGTAAAATATTTTGTACTTAAATGAAAGAGGCTGTATCAAAATACGATTTTGATTTCAGCCTCTTTGTGTTTATAATATTTAGAAGTTACTTACGCTCAAAATAGTTTTTACTAACACAACTATATTGTTAGTTTAAAACTAAGGACTTCGTTTTCCTATCTACTTAGTAAGAACTCTTTAAAGTCAGCAAAATTGGGTTTCATCATTATGCTCTCTTTTGTTCCTCGCATAAAGGCTTGAAGACGCTCGGGTATTGCTACTTGTTCTCCTATCACCTCCTCTACGGTGTTGAGAAATTTGGCAGGGTGTGCTGTCTCCAAGAAGAAACCTACTTCACCGTCAATAAGTTTTTCACATAAAGCCCTGTATCCGCATGCTCCATGTGGATCTAATAAGTATCCTGTGCGTGTGTATGCCTCTTTTACTGTTTGACGTATCTCTTCATCGTTATATGATACTCCGCTTATCTCAGCAGTTATTGCTTGGTGAGAGTTTTCGTATAGTGCCAATATTCGGGCAAAGTTACTGGGATCGCCTACATCCATTGCGTTTGCTATTGTGGCTACCGATGGACGTGGGTTATATTTACCTGTATTTAGATACTCCAAAAATACATCGTTGCGGTTATTTGCTGCTATAAAGCGTTTTATTGGCAATCCCATTTTTTTACCAAACAATCCTGCTGTTATGTTTCCAAAGTTACCACTTGGTACGCAACATACCACATTATCTGCCTTCCCTGCTTTTTTGAGTTGTGCGTATGCGTAGAAGTAGTAGAATGCTTGAGGTAAGAATCGTGCCACGTTTATTGAGTTTGCCGAAGTTAGTTTCATTGCCTCGTTCAACTCTTTATCCATAAATGCCGATTTTACCAATGCTTGGCAATCGTCAAATGTTCCCTCTACCTCTATGGCTGTTATATTTTGTCCGAGTGTTGTGAATTGTTTCTCTTGTATCTCGGTTACCTTTGCATGAGGATATAATACATATACTTTTATGCCGGGTACGCCTAAAAATCCGTTGGCTACGGCACTTCCTGTATCACCCGAAGTTGCCACCAATACGTTTACTTCGCGTCCTTCACCCTCTTGCGCTATAAAGTGTCCTAAAAGACGAGCCATAAATCTTGCTCCTACATCTTTGAATGCAAGTGTGGGACCATGGAACAACTCCAATGAGTAGATGTTATCATCGACCTTTACCGCTGGAGCATCAAAAGATAGTGTGTCATATACTATTTTGCGTAGTGTTTCACGCTCTATATCTTCTCCAAAAAATGCATTTGCCACTTCAAATGCTATCTCTTGAAAGGTCATATCTTGAATATTATCGAAGAACTCTTGTGGTAGAGATTTTATCTTCTCGGGCATAAACAAACCTTTGTCCGATGCCAATCCTTTTACTACTGCATCGGCTAATGTTGCATCGGATGCCTGTCCGTTTGTACTGTAATATATCATTGCTTTATTGTTTAAATATCTCTTTTATAAATTGTGCTCCTGTGAGCGTTGTGTAACAGCCTTGTTTTACACTAAATTCGTTGTACTCTTTCACATCGTCAGGTTCTACTCCTGGTGTGTATATTGCAAAGGGTACCGCTTGGCGTGTATGAGTGCGTAGGCGACAAGGGGTTGGGTGGTCTGGTAATAGGGCTATTGTGAGGTCATCTCCCAATGCAGGCATTGCCTCCAATATTGGGGCTATTATACGACTATCAAGATACTCTATTGTTCTCTTCTTCAACTCATAATCTCCCTCGTGTCCAGCCTCATCACTTGCCTCTACATGCAGAAACAAGAAATCATTTTCTCTCAAAGCCTTTATTGCCGCTTCGGCTTTGCCTTCGTAGTTGGTATTATACAACCCTGTTGCTCCCTCTACTTCAATTGAAGTTAGACCTGCATACACACCTATACCTTTTATCAAATCAACTGCCGAGATTACCGCTCCGCTCTTTATTCCGTATTGCTGTTGAAATGTTTGCATAGCAGGGCGATATCCTGGCGACCACGGCCATAGGCTATTGGCAGGATCTTTACCCTCTGCTACTCGTTTTTGGTTTACGGGATGAAGTGGCAACAACTCCTGCGATTTTAAGATTAGAGCATTTATCTTATCGGCTGTTGCTTGTGCCTCCTCTGCTTGTGCCTGAGGCATAACATCAACGCATGGAGTACCTGGTACATCGTGAGGAGGGGTGCATTTTATACGTTTATCTCCGTTTTTAATCTTCAAGAGGTGGCGGTACGATATTCCCGGAAACAGATTTACGTCTCCTCCTCCCAACTCTTGTTGCATATAGTTTATCAACTCAGTAGCCTCCTCGTTTGAGATATGCCCTGCCGAGTGATTTTTTATCTTTCCGTCTTGTACACAGATAAGGTTACAACGCATTGCTACTTCGTTATCCTCTATCCTCACGCCCATACTTGCTGCCTCTAACGAACCTCTGCCCTCAAATACTTTATCGAGGTCGTAACCAAGTATGGCAAGGTTTGCCACTTCGCTACCCGGAGCATATCCGTCAGGGACACTCTTTAACAGACCGCATCGACCGTTTCTGGCAATCCAGTCCATAGATGGCACGTTAGCCGCTTGAAGAGGTGTTTTTCCGCCCAACTCTTCTATCGGCTCATCAGCCATTCCATCGCCAAGTATTATTATGTATTTCATTTTCTCTCCTAAGTTGTGCGGTGCTTACGCACCTTAGTTATTTGTTGTTAGTTGTTAGATATGTAACTAAAAACTACCCGTAGGGCGGCGAAGCCGAAAACTAAAAACTAACAACTTAACCAGCCATTATCACAATCCGTATCTAACGGATGTTTTCTCTCATCACAAGGATTGTCAGAATGGTTTAGATACAACTAACTTTGGTGAGGGTGCTGTGAGCATACAAACGTATGTGAGCAAACCCGATACCTAAAAGTTAGGCAGTAGATAAGCCATTATCACAATCCGTCTCTAACGATTGTTTTCTCTCATCACAAGGATTGTCAGAATGGTTTAGATACAACTAACTTTGGTGAGGGTGCTGTGAGCATACAAACGTATG
>JAFXDI010000040.1 GCA_017521245.1 Bacteroidales bacterium | reverse complement strand
TATTTCATTTATGAATTATAATATACCAAAAGGAGAAAATATCTCTTATGAAATGTCGGCGGATAAGAAAAAATATAGAGCAATATTCTTTCAAGCTTTACAAAAAATAGATATTATAGAGATAAAGAGTGAAATTAAATCAAAGATAACCGAAATATGTGTAGAAAAGGGAGAAAGAACCATATTAGAGAAAGAGTGTAATAAATTTTTTATAAAATATCTACTTGGCTTGCTATTAAAAAAGAGTGTGAAAATTGCAATATCGGAATCAAATGGGCAATATTATATTACAATGTATTACGACAATGTATATAATCAAACAAATGGCGAAGATTTGTAAATCAAATATTAACCTATTGTAGGGACGTGGCCTGCCACGTCCGTAAAGAACATCTTGAGAGCGATAGTGAGTAACCTTACTATCGCTTTTTTGTGAGTGCATATACTGCATCCTTTTCGTAGAATTAAATAATATTTCCTTATTGCAAGATAAAAAAGATAATAGTAAAAGGAATATTTTCTATATTTGCGGTAAACCACATCTAAAAACATTTTTTCTATGAAACGATTAGTAATATTACCCTTGTTAATGGTTGTAATATCCTTTTCTGCTTTTGGTAAAGCAGGTGCAATTGTTAGAGGGAACTTAGAATATGTAACCCCCTCATTAGTCTCAAATATATCTCCAGAATATGAAGAATACATATCTGGCTTTAAGTTAGACGGGAAATTTAAAAGTACTGATATGGAATATCATAAATCTCTTATAGAAAAATGGAATGATGCTTATTATTTAGTAAAAGAGATATTACCCAAAGAAGTAATTTATGATGAGGATGGTAATTTTATAATAGAATGTATTGCTTGTTATATTCAGCCAAAAACAGGAAATGTTGCAATCTATTTTATTAGTTTTAGAAGAGATATATATTATCTTAATATAGATAATTATATAAATCTTTTCTTTGAAGAGTTCTCAAAAAGAATGAAGGTGCCAATATTAGATTTACCAGAATTAGACGAAAATAGTTCTTTCCTTCATGTTATCAGCACAGGTCTTGTTGATGAATATATAAAAAAAGAACAAGCAAAGAGTATTGAGAAAGAAGATATAAAGGCAGAAGAAACCTCATTTCTTGACCGAGTTTGGAATTGGATTGTTGAAATTTTTAATTAAATCGATTAATAACTACAAACTCAATTCTATAATTTTACCAGCAGACGCTAAGTTCATAGTTTTAAATTTGTGCAAAAATAAATATTCACAAATTTAAAATTAAAAGATTATGTCAGAAACTAAACAATCGAATTTAGCATTTGAGAAACGAAACGATTTATTATGGGATGATAAGCGTAATATACATATGCAATACTCACCCATGTCAGACAGATGGCTTCCTGTAACAATCTCTCCTTGGGATATTGACAAGCCTGAGTATCAACCTCAAAACTTGGATAATTATAACGATGTTATGGGACAAAAAGAAAGAGCATATAACTTTCAGGTGCGCCCTACGTATTTAAAAAATGAGTATTCGTTATCAATCCCAAACAATAATCACGCCGATTATGCAAATGGAGGATATATAAATGCACCAATACCTTACAAACCACAAAATTCACACCAATTGCATGAGTATAATACAACATTTGGAAACTTAGTTAATTTTTCAAAATCTGATTATATGCCCGATACAACATGGGCTCATCTTGCAGATAACAATAGAAGAATTGCAAGTAATGTATATGGTAAGAGAGTAATGCAGTCAATTCCTGATAAAAGTATCCATTTTAAAGTGGACACTAATAAAGAAAATGAAGCACATCTAAGAGGTAAGAGCGAGATAACTTTTAATAGTTATACACCTTCGGCATTTGCTCAAACCGAAGAGTTAATACATTCAGGACAAAAGAACTATTATGGTTGGCTTGGTATTGCCAAAGGAATCCCAGGTATAAATTATGAGTTAGAGGCTAAGATTATAGGAGATATTATTCATTATTCAAATATATTAAATGAGAAAGAACTAGAAGAAATTAATTCAGGTTCTCCGTTTTCACAACTTGGATTATCAGGTGACCTATTTTATGAATATTATGATATAATCGAAAATATAGTATTAAACAGACCTATATCGCTTCAAAGGTTTGTAGATATTTATAAGCAAATAGGTGCAAATTTGGACCCGGAGAAGAGTAGAGATCCTCAAATATTTGATCCTAAGATATTACCTCACTATTTGATAAATATTATATTAAATAGATAAAAAAGATAATAGTAAAAGGAATATTTTCTATATTTGCGGTAAACCACATCTAAAAACAATTTTCTATGAAACGATTAATAGCATTATCCTTGTTAATGGTTGTAATATCCTTTTCTGCTTTTGGTAAAGAAGGTGCAATTGTTAGAGGGAACTTAGAATATGCAACCCCCTCATTAGTCTCAAATATATCTCCAGAATATGAAGAATACAAATCTGGTTTTAAGTTAGATGATAAAATATTGGAGTTTGATACTAAATTTAGTTCTTTCTTTTGGAGTGCCAATAGAGAGGTTTATTTCATAATAAAAGAGATATTCCCTGAAGATGTAATTTATGATGAGGAGGGTAATTATATAATAAATTATATTGCTTGTTATTTTCAGCCAAAAACAGGCAATGTGGCAATTCGAGAGATCTCTTTTAAAAAGAATATATATAATCTTAATATAGATAATGAAATTAATCTTTTCTTTGAAGAATTCTCTAAAAGAATTAAATATCCAATATTAGATTTGCCAGAGTTAGACAAGAGTAGTTCTTTTTTTTCCATCCTAAGTCCAAAATTTATTGATAAACAAATAAAAGAAGAACAAGCAAAGATTATTGAGAAAGAAGATATAAAGGCAGAAGAAACCACTTTTATTGACCGAGTTTGGAATTGGATTGTTGGAATTTTTAATTAGACCTATTGCTAAAAGTTTCTATCAATCACATTTTATATATTCGCAGTAAAGCACAACAAAAACTTTTTTCTATGAAACGATTATTAATATTACCCTTGTTAATGGTTGTAATATCTTTTTCTGCTTTTGGTAAAGAAGGTACTATTGTTAGAGGAAACTTAGAATATGTAACCCCCTCATTAGTCTCAAATATATCTCCAGAATATGAAGAATACAAATCTGGTTTTAAGTTAGATGAGGATTGTGCAAGTATATATACTAAATATATAAAATCTTTTATAAAAGCGGAAGAAGAAGTTTATTCCTTAATAAAGGAGATATTTCCTGAAAATATAATTTATGATGATGAGGGTAATTATATAATAAGTCATATTGCTTGTTGTTGTCAACCTCAAACAGGAAATGTTGCAATTTTGTTTATTCGTTTTAGTAGAGATATATATTCTCTAAACATAGATAATTATATAAATCTTTTCTTTGGAGAGTTTTCTAAAAGAATAAAGATTCATATATTGGGTTCTTCAGAGTTAGATAAGAGTAGTTCTTTTTTCTCTATTTTAAAACCAAATCGTGTAGATAGAAAGATAAAAGAAGAACAAGCAAAGAGTATTGAGAAAGAAGATATAAAGGCAGAAGAAACCTCATTTCTTGACCGAGTTTGGAATTGGATTGTTGATATCTTTAATTAGAACTACTACAAAAGTAGGGACGTCTCCTCCATAGTACAGAGTCAAGTTTACTTGAACTCTGCCGAGTGAGAGCAGGTTCGAGAAACATATGTTTATCAACTAACAACTACACCACAGGGGCAACGAAGTTGACAACTAAAAACTAATAGCTGACAGCTGACAAATATTTGCACAAATACGGTATTTATGTGTAACTAAATAGAAAGTTGTAAAATAAAATGTTATTGATGCAAACTTTTTGTAATTTAATATTAAAAATAAGTGGCAAAAGTTTTTAATTAAGAATATATTACACTACCTTTGCATTCCAATTAAAGAAAAATTTCAGTAATTATATAATAACACAAATTAATTAAAATTTCATCATGGAAATAGCAATTGTAATTGTCTTTATTTTGGGCTATGCGGCTATTGCGTTGGAGCATCCGCTAAAAATAGACAAAACTGCATCTGCTCTACTACTCGGAATGTTGTTGTGGACTATGTATGCAGTAGGAGTGTTGAATGGAAATGTTTTCCCAGAGGTTAATATTCATGACCTTGTAAGTTCACATGGGTCAATACGTCATCATTTGGGAGAGATTGCAGAGATTTTGTTCTTCTTGATGGGAGCAATGACCATTGTTGAACTTATTGATGTTCACGGAGGATTCTCTGTAATTACCGATAAAATCAAAACTCGTAAGAAAATTAAATTACTTTGGATATTGGCAATACTAACATTCTTTATGTCTGCAGTATTGGATAACCTGACAACTTCTATTGTTATGGTGATGTTGTTGCGTAAGATAATTTCAGACCAAAAAGACCGCTGGATTTATGCAAGTATGGTTATTATTGCAGCTAATAGTGGTGGAGCATGGAGTCCCATAGGTGATGTAACAACAATTATGTTATGGGTAAAAGGTAATGTAACAACAGTGCCAATTATAACTTCGTTGATAATACCATCATTCTTATCAATGGCAGTACCTGTATTATTGGCCTCACGATATTTAAAAGGAGAGTTGGCTCCAATCTCAGCCGATACAGAGTGCAAAAAAGAGTGCTGTGTAACATTCCGAGAGCGAAATCAAATATTTATATTGGGAGTATTGGCTCTGTTACTTGTGCCCGTATTTAAAACCCTAACTCACTTGCCTCCATTTATAGGCGTATTATTAACATTGAGTTTGTTGTGGGTATTCTTGGAGTTAATGTATAACAAAAAATGCTTGGACAAATCGCAAGAGCATCGTGTACCCAGCATATTGCAACGCATTGATATGGCAACAATACTCTTCTTCTTAGGAATTTTATTGGCTGTAGGAGTATTGCAAGAGGTTGGTATTTTGAAAAATGTAGCAAACTATCTAACCGAGAATGTAGGTAATGTATATATCATAAATATTGTATTAGGAATGTTATCATCAATTGTGGATAATGTGCCGCTTGTAGCGGCAGCAATGGGTATGTATCCTATTGCAGAAGTAGGAGCAGTAGGATTTGATGCCTTCTGCGTACAAGATGGTGTATTCTGGCAATTCCTTGCGTATTGTGCAGGAGTAGGAGGTAGTATGTTAATTATTGGCTCGGCAGCAGGAGTAGTAGTAATGGGATTAGAGAAAATCAGTTTTGGTTGGTATCTTAAAAAAATATCACTACTTGCATTGTTAGGCTACTTGGCAGGAGCAGGATGGTTTATCCTACAAGAGATGATATTCTAAAAAAATAGTTGTTGGTTTTTAGTTGTACGGTGCTACGCACCTTAGTTGTTACGAAATAAAAAAAACTAAAACTTAATACCCAAAAGGGGATATGCCCATAAAGCGTATCCCCTTTTGGGTGAATTTGCCCATAATCTAACAACTAAAAACTACCCGTAGGGCGGCGGAGCCGACAACTAAAAACTGATAGATGATTATTAAAAAACCTTATTATTTATAGTTTATAACCTATTAATACCATTTTATTATTATATTTGTAGTTTAAAATAGATGCACAAAAAGAGTGCAAGTAAATATAAGAGATGAAAGTATTAAAATTTGGAGGAACATCAGTAGGCACAGTTGAGAGTATCAAGTGTGTAAAAAAGATTGTGGAGGCTCGCGGGGATGAGAGCATAGTAGTAGTATCAGCATTAGGAGGCATAACCGATAAACTTATCGAGTGTGCCAAAACTGCATCTACGGGCAATCTTAACTACACGCAAATAATGGATATTATAGCCTCTCGCCACTTCGACCAAATAGCAGGAGCAGTTGCACCTGACAAGCAGGAGTCGGTAAGACGCGATGTTGCGGCAATGCTTGACGAACTCGGAAACATTATGCGAGGAGTATCGTTGATAAAAGACCTGTCAGAAAAGACGCTAAACACCATATTGAGTTACGGAGAGAGATTATCATCGCGAATAATAAGCGATATAATTGAAGATGCTGTTTGGTTTGACTCTCGCGAGTTTATAAAAACAAAAACTCAGTTTGGTAAACATATAGTTGATTTTGACCTGACAAGCAAACTAATAAAAGAGAAGTTTGCCAAATTGCCAAAAGTCTCGCTTGTGCCGGGATTTATATCAAGTGATATGAACACCAACGATGTAACAAATCTCGGTCGTGGAGGTTCAGACTATACCGCAGCAATATTGGCATCGGAGTTGGGAGCAGATATGCTTGAGATTTGGACCGATGTTGACGGCTTTATGACAGCCGATCCTCGTACCATAAAAACATCGTATGTGATTAAGCACCTCTCATTTGTAGAGGCTATGGAGTTGTGTAACTTTGGAGCAAAAGTGATATACCCACCAACAATATATCCCGTATATCACAAAAATATACCCATAGTAATTAAAAATACCTTCAACCCTGAAGCACCAGGAACACTCATAACAGAGCAGATACCTGACGGAGAGTCGAAACCCATTAAGGGAATATCATCAATCAACGACACCTGTTTGATTACAGTATCGGGATTGGGAATGGTAGGTATCATAGGAATTAACTCCCGCATATTCAACGCACTTGCAAAGTCGGGAATAAGTGTATTTATGGTATCTCAAGCATCATCGGAGAACAACACCTCGTTTGCTGTTAAAAATGCCGATGCCGATTTAGCCGTAGCAGTGTTAAATAAAGAGTTTGAGCAAGAGATAGCAATGGGCGAGATAAGCGAAGCACAAGCAGAGCGCGACCTTGCAACAGTAGCAATTGTGGGTGAGAATATGAAACACACTCCAGGTATTGCAGGAAAACTCTTTAATATACTTGGTCGTAATGGTATAAGCGTAATAGCGTGTGCGCAAGGAGCATCAGAGACAAACATATCGTTTGTAATAGAGCATAACAGCCTACGTAAAGCATTGAACGTAATACACGACTCATTCTTCCTTTCTGATGCACAAGAGTTGAACCTCTTTGTAACAGGAGTGGGAACAGTGGGGCATGACCTATTAGAGCAGATACGTCTACAACAACCCAAGTTGTTAAAGGATAAATCGTTAAAGTTGAATATCTGCGGAATAGCAAACTCTCGCAAATGTATATTCTCTCGCGATGGTTTATCGTTAGAGAACTACATCGAGGAGTTAGAGAACTCAACACTTGCAGCATCGCCTGAGGTAATACGCGATGAGATAATAAAGATGAATATCTTTAACTCGGTATTTGTCGATTGCACAGCAAGTGAAGCCGTAGCAGGAATATATCGCGACCTATTGGAGCATAACGTGTCGGTGGTGGCAGCCAACAAAGTATCTGCATCATCGCCATACGCTAATTATGCAGCACTAAAAGAGACTGCACGCCGTAGAGATGTAAAATACCTGTTTGAGACAAACGTAGGAGCAG
Source organism: Bacteroidales bacterium (assembly GCA_017521245.1). Lineage (NCBI taxonomy): Bacteria > Pseudomonadati > Bacteroidota > Bacteroidia > Bacteroidales > Bacteroidales bacterium. The sequence continues at coordinate 917 of JAFXDI010000040.1, read as the reverse complement.
GACTCCCAATCATCAGTACCATAAACGGACTAATGAATAGTGGCGACAAGATATTACGCATTGAGGCAGTAGTATCTGGAACACTAAACTATATATTCAGCACGTTGAGCGAAGATGTGCCATTGAGCAAAGCCATAAGAATGGCAAAAGATGCGGGATATAGCGAACCTGATCCACGACTCGACCTTAACGGACAAGACGTATTACGCAAATTGGTAATCCTTGCACGTGAATCGGGCTATGCTGTTGAACAAGCAGATGTTGAGAAGGAGTTGTTCATCCCGGATGAGATGTTCGCCGGTTCACTTGAAGACTTCTGGCGTGACATCCCAAAACTTGATGCAAAATTTGAAGCACGTCGCAGAGAGGTGGCAGCACAAGGACGCAGATTGCGTTTTATTGCAACTCTTGACAACGGCAAGATGCACATAGGATTGAGAGCGGTTGACCAACGTCACCCATTCTATCAACTTGAAGGAAGCAATAATATAATACTTATAACCACCGAACGCTACAAAGAGTATCCAATGATAATTAAGGGATACGGAGCTGGAGCATCGGTTACCGCAGCGGGAGTGTTTGCGGATATAATAAGTATTGCAAACATCCGTTAGATACGGATTGTGATAATGGCTTATCTACTGCCTAACTTTTAGGAATCGGGTTTGCTCACATACGTTTGTATGCTCACAGCACCCTCCCCCAAGTTAGTTGTATCTAAACCATTCTGACAATCCTTGTGATGAGAGAAAACAACCGTTAAAGACGGATTGTGATAATGGCTTATCTACTGCCTAACTTTTAGGAATCGGGTTTGCTCACATACGTTCGTATGCTCACAGCACCCTCCCCCAAGTTAGTTGTATCTAAACCATTCTGACAATCCTTGTGATGAGAGAAAACAACCGTTAAAGACG
>JAFXDI010000039.1 GCA_017521245.1 Bacteroidales bacterium | reverse complement strand
TTCCTCTCCGATATATGCTGTTCCCAACTCTTCATTTGAAGATGAAACTGTTACAAAATATGTATCAGGCTCCAATACTCGGATTGTCATATCCAACAAGATTCCTCCTTGTGGTTTAATATCTGAATATCCACATGGTGAGAATTGATTCCATGCTACTGATATACGCATACGATAATCGCCCGGTTCTATCAAATCAGGGAACTTGAATGCTGGAAGTCCTTTACTTGTTCCATATTCATTTGTGTATGAACTTGTATTTGCATATTGATTACTTGAAGATGTTCCATTGATGGTTTTTTCTCCATAATTGTTATATGTTACAAGTTCACCTCCTGTTGTTCCGTCATTGTTTGCTGTTGTATTGAACTCTTTATCGTTATCGTAATCAATGTATGCATATGCATGCATCCACTCTCCTTGCCATCCAAATGCTGGGAATGTTACTATTCCACCTTGTTTAACTTCCAATATGGCAGTTTTTGAACGATTAATATATACAGCACCTCCACTTGTTGTTCCTTGAACATCAAGAGTTTCTGTTCCGTTTGATATTGAGAATGATGCCAAGTGGCGTCCTTGGTTGATGTTTCCTGACATGGTACAATACTCTGTCTCAACAACTATTTTTGAGAAGTTTGCTATATATTCAACTGATCCTGTTATTTTTTCGCGGAACGATAAATCAGTTGTAACTACTTGTCCATTAGTGTATGTCCAGTTTACAAACTCATATCCTGTTGCTGGAGTTGCTGTAAAGGTTGCATTTGCTCCTTCAACAATCTCTGCTGTAGTATTGTTATTAACTGTTGCTGTTCCTCCCTCTGCTGGAGAAGCTGTTACTGTTACAGTATATGTTGTTGGTGCTGGTCCATCACTAATACCATATGCATAGAACTCTGCACAGTTACCAAATTTTGTTGATTGATTTGAGTTCCAAGAGTCTGTTACCAATAGATATAGATATTGACCTTTTACCGATTCTGCCAACTCAACGTGATGCTCTGTTGATACTCCATCGTATGTAAATTCACCCTCTGCTGCTGGAGTTAATCCAACAGGTTCTTTTGTTGTTGCATTTATGTTTGAAGAGATTTCGGTCTCACTTACATAGAATTTATATGTTTTAACGTTACCATTACATGTGATATTTGCTCCGTCTGCTGTACGAGAAACGTATGTGAAGGCTGTTATCTCATAAGATGATCCCATATTGTATTGCAACCAGTGTGGTACAGTAGGATTTGGTGTTACACTATAATCTGAGTGCCAGAATGTTGCTGGATCGTCATCAATTGTATGCTCTGGCCATCCACCTGCCGAACCCTCTCCATCATATTCGTATGAAGAAGCTGTTGCTGTCCATGCTGAACGGTCAAGAATGATAGGAGTTCCGCTTGATACTGGTTTGATTTCAAATGCTGATGTAAATTCTCCATTTGCATTTATTATATAGAAATCTCCTCCAGCACCATCAAATGCACCAGCAGATGTTTTAACAATTACTGGGCCTTCCATATCGACATGTTTTCCATTGTCATATCCACGATAACCCCATAGATGAACATATCCGAACAAATCTTCTGCTGTTGCAGATACATTTGCATCTATTGATATTTTTTGTATATCAAATTGTGTTACTCGTGATGCTGAAGACTCAAGACCTGTTTCACTTTCATTATCCAACCAACTTTTACCTCCTATTGTAGGATATGCCATGTAATATGCTCCGTCAAATGTTTTGAACATATATTTACCTGCTGTTTCATCGTACTCGCAAGTAAATTTTGCTGCATCTGGCAACTCCATTCCTTCGGTATATGACGCTAATGATAATGTTCCATCACCATTGTACATATAGTAATCAGCAGTTACTCCTTTTGATATGAATGTATAAGTTTTTCCTACTTGAGGAAGTTCAATTTCATCTGTTGTATAGAATGTTTGTATTGCAGATGTTAATGCTGCAACATTTTCTGTTGATGCATCTGCCTCAACTGCCTCTTTTGCTGAACGCAATTTTGCTTTTGCTATTGCATTAGGATAACCAATACCTCCTTTTGATAACAACTCATTGGCTTTCTCAACCATCTCAAGTGCATCAAAATTAGTTGTAGCCAACAACCAATCCATTGTGAAGTTGTAGTATCCAATGTTAAAACCATCTTCTCCTGGAAGACTTCCATCCCATTTACCTTCTTCTACAAGAATACCTATAGTTCCGTCATTCAACACCTCTAATGATGAGTATGCTGAATATCCGTCATATATTTTACGGCTGATAGGCCAAGTTTCGCCTCCGTCAAGACTTGCATACACTGTTACATTCTCGCGAGTTGATGTGCTTGCTGGAAGTGAGTGCAATAGATAGTATTGTCCGTCATATTCGATAGATACTACATCTCCGTTACATGCTGGATCCATTAGATTATTGTTAACTTCGGCTGTTGTCCAAGTTGCTCCTTGATCTGTTGATTTTGCCATTAGACGATAACCTGAACCGTTTGATGAATCATCTTTACGGTTTTTGATACTCATCAACAAATCGCCATTCTCTAACTCAACAATTTTTGCCTCATCACCACTTGTACAAGCGGCTGTTGAAACTTGCCATGTTGCTCCGTTATCGTCAGAGTAAACTGCGTAGTTACTGCAATTTCCGCCCCATGTTGAATTTTGACGTAAAGCAACTACAAACATCAAACGCCCTGCTTTATCTCCTTTTTTAAGTTGAACAGCACTTCCTGATCCTGCAAAACCTCCTATCCAAGAAGTTCTTGAACCATAAACGGCATTGTAAATTGACTCTGTTATATCAACAGGTGTTGTCCATGATGCTCCATTATCAGAACTCTCTGATTTGTAGAGACGCAAAGGATAGGTTGAATTTGAAGCCCAAAGACCTACACAGTTTGTTCCGTAGTTTTCGTTACCAACAAATACTGTGATAATTTTACCTGTCTCTTCATCATAAACAGCAACTGCATCGCCATAAGTTGTTCCTGCTGTTGCTGACGCTTGTGCAATTGTTACCATGCTGTTCCATGTTGCACCTTTATCAGTACTTGTTTTTGCAACAATACTGATGATGTTTGGCAAGTCGCCCAATGCACTACCTCGTTGGTCGGCAATAGCAACCAATGTTCCATTTTCAGTCTCTACTATCGCCGGAATACGATAATATTGAGAACCGCTCTCCCCCATTGTGAAAACGGGTACTCTTGTAAGCTCATCTTGAGCAAATGATGTTGTAGTTATTATTGACACCAACAACATCACAAAAAAAGATAAAACTTTTCTCATAAATAATTAATTTTTTGGTGAATTGTTTATTTTCGCAAATGTAAGACTTTTTTTCATTCTTTTGAAATCGAAAGGGAACTATTTACCGACATAAATAGATTTATATTCACCATTTTAACATATCTCAACAATAATAGTAATTATATGGGATTTTTAAAGTATCTTAGCAATTTATTTTAAGCATATTATTTATAATAAATTTTAATGAAAAGTTTTGAAGAATTAGGTGTCTTGGATGAGATACTTTTGGCTATTAGTGAATTAGGATTTGAATACCCTATGCCTGTTCAAGAGGCTGTTATTCCTTATCTTTTAGGTAATGGTAATGATGTTGTTGCTCTTGCTCAGACAGGTACAGGAAAAACTGCAGCATTTGGTATTCCTCTTATTCAAAGGGTGGATGTTAAAAAACGTTTCCCTCAGGCTCTTGTTCTTGCTCCTACAAGAGAACTTTGTTTGCAAATTGCTGATGATATTAAAAGTTATTCAAAATATATTGATGGACTGAAAGTTTTGGCCGTTTATGGTGGATCTTCGATTGAGAGTCAAATGAAGAGTTTGAAGAGTGGCGTGCAGATTATTGTTGCTACTCCCGGTAGACTTCTTGATTTGATGAACAGAAAAACTGTTAAGATGGAGAATATCCATAATGTGGTTTTGGATGAGGCTGATGAGATGCTTAATATGGGATTTGAGGAGAGTCTTAACGCTATTCTTACCGAAGTTCCTATGGAGAGAAATATGATGATGTTCTCGGCAACTATGTCGGCAGAGATTGGCGAAATTGCTAAAAATTACCTGAACAACGCTAAAGAGATTGTTATTGGCACCAAAAACGAGGGTACAAAAAATGTTAAGCATATTTACTATATGGTTCATGCCAAAGATAAATATTTGGCTCTTAAACGTATTGCTGACTACTACCCCAAAATTTATGGTATTATATTTTGCCGTACAAGAAGAGAGACTCAAGAGATTGCCGATAACTTGATTAAGGATGGTTATAATGCCGACTCGTTACATGGTGATTTATCGCAGGCTCAACGTGATGCTGTTATGCAAAAGTTCCGTCTGCGTCACTTGCAACTATTGGTGGCTACCGATGTTGCCGCCAGAGGTTTGGATGTTGATGATTTGACTCACGTTATCAACTATGGTTTGCCTGATGATATTGAGTCTTATACTCACAGAAGCGGAAGAACTGGACGTGCAGGAAAGACAGGTACTTCAATTGCCATAATTAATATGCGTGAGCGTGGCAAATTACGTGAAATTGAAAAGGTTATCGCCAAGGAATTTATTACTGGTACTCTTCCCACCGGCAGACAGATCTGCGAGAAACAACTTATAAAGGTTATTGATGATGTTGAGAGAGTGCTGGTCAACGAAGAGGAGATTGAGGGATTCTTGCCATCGATATATCGTAAACTTGAATGGTTGAGTAAAGAGGATCTTATTAAGCGTGTTGTTTCGATTGAGTTTAATAGATTTTTGGAGTATTACAGGGATGCTGATACAATAGATGTTCCCACTGAAAAGGCTGCACAGAAAGAGTGTATGAAGGTTAAAAATAGCGAGAGCGATTCTTCAAAAAGAGGCAGAAAGGCGGCTCCCGGATTTACCCGTTTATTCCTTAATTTTGGTAAAGTTGATGGTTTCTATGCTAACCACGTTATTGAACTTATAAACCGCAATATGAAAGGTCAAAAACCTTGCGTGGGTAAGATTGATCTATTAAGAGAGTTTTCGTTCTTTGAGGTTGCCGAAGAGGATGCCGAGAGCGTTATAAATGCATTAAACAAGAGTTTTGCCAATGGCAGAAGGGTTATTGTTGAAGTTGCCGGAGAGAATACAGGTAAAAGTGACAATAGCGGAAAAAAGGATGGCAGAAAGAAAAAGAGAGACAACAACAATGCCGATATGTTTGAACCTAAAAAACATAAGAAGAGAGGGAAAAAGGATGATTGGCAACAATTCTTTAATGGCGATTTCTCAATCCCCAATGATAGTATGTGGGTAAAGAAAGGCAAAAAGAAGAAGAGAAGATAGTTGTTAATTTTCAGTTGTTAGAGGACTGTGAAGAAAATTATATTTTTTATTTCAGTTTTATTTGTTCTCCCATTTTTTAAGGTTTCAGCGAATCCTATCAACGGATTGCTGGAGAGAATTGATAAGGGGGCTTCGGATAGATTCGCTATTGAGATTTGCGATAGCGACAAGGATTTTTTTGAACTGAGTTCAAACAATAATAAGATTCTTGTTAAAGGTAATAACTTTGTTTCTATTGCAACCGGTATTAACTGGTATTTAAAATATTATGCAGGTATTCATTTGTCGTGGAACAATATGAGCAATCCCCTACCCGAATTACTTCCTATTATTGAAAAGCCAATAAGAATTGAGAGTGATATAAAGTATAGATATAATCTTAATTTCTGTACCTTTTCATACTCTATGGCATTCTGGGATTGGGAGCGTTGGGAACGTGAAATTGACTGGATGGCTCTGCATGGTATAAATTTATCTCTTGCAATTACTGGTAGCGAAGGCGTTTGGGTTAATGTTCTTAAGAGACTTGGCTACAACGATAGAGAGATTGATGATTTTATTGCAGGACCTGCTTTCTCGGCTTGGTGGCTTATGAATAATCTTGAAGGTTGGGGTGGACCTAATTACAAAAGATGGTATAAACGCCAAGTTTCTCTACAACATAAAATTCTTGAAAGATTGAGGGAGTATGGCATTGAACCTGTTTTACCTGGTTACTGCGGTATGATTCCAAGTAATGCTAAAGATAAATTGGGCATTGATGCTGTTAATACAGGATTGTGGTGCGGTTATAAGAGACCATTTTTTATTTTACCTAACGACTCTAATTTTAACTATATTGCAAGCATCTATTATAGTGAACAAGAGAAACTTTTTGGTAAGACCAATTTTTATGCAATTGATCCTTTTCATGAGGGTGGTATAACTGAGGGGATTGATATGGCTGAGGCTGGAAAAACCATTTTAAGTGCAATGAAGAGTTGTAACAAAAATGCTGTTTGGATAGTTCAAGGATGGCAAGGTAATCCCAACAAAGAGATGATTACTCCTATAAAAAAGGGGGATATGCTTATTTTGGACTTACATAGCGAGAGCACTCCTCAATGGGAACATTACCAAGGGCACGATTGGGCATACTGTATGCTTTTAAACTTTGGCGGCAATGTTGGTTTACATGGAAAGTTTGATGCTGTTATTGATGGTTTTTATGAGATAAAAGAGAGTAATAATAGTTCTCTTAAAGGTATTGGAATGACTCCCGAAGGGATTGAAAACAATACCATTATGTTTGAATTACTTACCGAACTTACATGGCGTGGTGAGAGGTTTGATAAGGATGAGTGGTTAAGAGATTACGTTGTGACAAGATATGGCTCTTACGACTCAACTCTTATTAATATTTGGAGGATTTTAAGAAACTCCATATACAACGCTCCCAAAGAGAATAGGCAACAGGGTACTCATGAATCGATATTTTGTGCGAGACCTGCTTTAGGTGTGAGAAATACTTCAAAATGGGCTAACTGCGAGGATTACTACAATCCTCAAGAGATTATAAAGGCTGCTACTCTTATGGCGGAGATTGCCGATAATTACAGGGATAATAATAACTTTGAATATGATTTAACTGATATTCTGCGTCAGGCAATAAGCGAAAAGGGCAGATTGGTTTTAAAAGAGATTGAGTGTGCTTTTGACAGTAATAACAAAGAGTTATTCAACAACAAATGCAATGAGTTCTTAAACTTAATTTTAGCACAAGACTATCTGCTCTCGTGCCGTAAAGAGTTTATGGTTGGCAACTGGATTGAATCGGCTCGCAAGATGGGGAAAACTCGCAAAGAGCGTGATTTATACGAGTGGAATGCCAAGGTGCAGATTACCACATGGGGAGATAGAAATGCCTCAGAGAATGGAGGTTTAAGAGATTATGCCCACAAAGAGTGGAATGGTATTTTAAAGGATTTATACTATAATCGCTGGATGTTATTTTTTGACTCCCTCAAAAATGGTAAAAACCTTGATAATTTTGATTGGTACTCTTTTGATGAAGATTGGGTTAAGAATAAAAAATCATATCCTCACAAAGCATACAATAACGTAATTGATATTGCTAAAGATATATTATTATTGATTGAAGATTAGAGGATATTGTATTTTAATAATACAGTAGTTTAATTATAATGATAAATAATAAAGGAGTGTCCTCTTCAATTGCGAAGAGAACACTCCTTTGTTTAATTATTTAAATTGGACTATTTTATTGATTCTCTATAATCCATAAATTTTGTATAACTGCGAACATAATCTCCTTCATCGTATGGTGCAGATGCCAACACTAATGTTACCGCTCCTGATGAGAAGTTTTTTATCTCTCGCCATATTCCTGGTGGTAAAAGTAAGCCCAAATTGGGACGGTTAAGTGTTACTGTTTTAAATTTCTTTCCGTCATCTACAAGGACATCAAAACTGCCACTCACTGCCACTATCAACTGCATCAACTCCTTATGAGCATGACCTCCTCTGTCACTGGTTGCAGGTACATCATATATGTAATAGACTCTTTTAATATCAAACCCTATTTGATTATTTGCTCCCTCAACGGCTGTAAGATTACCATTGGGACGGTAATATTTACCTAACTCTATTACTTTACAATCGTTTATATTATATAGTTTCTTATCCATTGTCTTTTAGATATTGCAGATATTCGTTATAATCATCAATGTAATCGTCTTGAGAGAAATGTGTTGAGGACAATACTAATGCAACTGAGTTAGTTGAGAAGTTCTCTATTCTTCTCCATATTTTATTAGGGATATATACTCCATTATACGAACGGTTTAGAGTATATACTCGCTCCTCTGTACCATCGTTTAGGATTATATCAAAACTTCCTGAAAGAGCTACTATGAATTCATGTTGCTCCTTAAAGGCATGCCCATATCGTTTTTCCCCTCCGGGTACATCGTATATCCAATATACTCGTTTTATCTCGAAGGGTATTTGATTCAACTCTTCTATCACTGATAGATTTCCTCTGAAATCAACTACTTTTGGGAGTTCTACCTTTTTTACTTTATCAAGTGCCATATTTCTTATTTACTATACTCCTCTACTAAATTTATTAGATATTGCCCATATTGATTTTTCTTCATTGGTTCGGCAATAGCTAATACATCTTTTGCTGTTATCCAACGATTACGGAAGGCTATCTCCTCAAGACATGCTACTTTTAGTCCTTGTCGTCTCTCTATTGTTCCTATAAAATTTGAGGCATCAAAAAGAGATTCATGCGTTCCTGTATCAAGCCAAGCAAATCCACGTCCCAATAATGATATTTTTAATCCTTGCGTATCTTTAAATACATTATTCACTGTGGTTATCTCTAACTCTCCTCGCGCCGACGGCTTTATACTTTTTGCTATCTCAACTACCCTATTTGGATAGAAATATAATCCTACTACGGCATAGTTTGATTTGGGATTTTGAGGTTTTTCAATTATTGAGGTTACATTTAACTCTTCATCAAAGGTTGCCACTCCGTAACGCTCTGGATCATTTACCCAATATCCAAATATTGTTGCTTCGCCGTTTTCTGCTTTTGCTACTGCATTTTTCAGCATTTTAGAGAATCCTTGTCCATAAAATATGTTGTCTCCTAATACCATACAGGCTGAATCATTGCCTATAAACTCCTCTCCTATTATAAATGCTTGTGCCAACCCATCGGGTGATGGTTGCTCAGCATAACTAAATTTTACTCCGAACTGTGAGCCATCTCCTAATAGGCGTTTAAAGCCTTGCAAATCATCAGGTGTTGATATTATTAATATTTCGCGTATCCCTGCTAACATTAACACCGATATAGGATAGTATATCATTGGCTTGTCATATATAGGCAGCATCTGTTTTGATACTCCTTTTGTTATGGGATATAATCTTGTTCCCGAACCTCCTGCTAATACAATTCCTTTCATTGCTTTATGTTTTAGGGTATTACTCTTTTATCTGTTTTTATACATTTGGTCGTAATATTTTTGATAGTCTCCACTTGCTACCTCATTAACCCAATCTTGATTATCTAAGTTCCAACGAATGGTCTTTTCTATTCCTACGGCAAAAGGAGTCTCGGGATACCAACCTAACTCTCTTGCTGTTTTTGAGGGATCAATTGCGTATCGCATATCGTGACCTAATCTGTCGCCAACGTATGTTATTAAATCATAATTTATCATTTCAACTGGTACTTTTAACACTGATTGATATGATGGCTCTTCTCTCATTATTCGAGCAATGGTATCAATTACCAATTTTACAATGTTTATATTGGTCTCTTCGTTAAATCCTCCAATATTATATACCTCTCCTACTCTTCCTGAATTTAATACCATATCAATGGCTTTTGCATGGTCTTCAACATAGAGCCAATCGCGAACATTCTCTCCTTTGCCATATACTGGAAGTTTTTTTCCTTCAAGTATATTCTTTATGATTAAAGGTATCAACTTCTCAGGAAAGTGATATGGCCCGTAGTTATTAGAACAACGAGTTATATTTATTGGCATCTTATATGTTTCGTTGTATGCTCTAACTATTAAGTCGGCACTTGTTTTTGATGCTGAATATGGCGAACGAGGGTCTAATGGTGTTGTCTCGGTGAAATATTTATCTCCGTATGTCTTTATATCTGTTCTTCCTTTTACTACTTGTTTAACCTCTTCATCAGTTATCTCCAGTTGCTGGGGCTGGTCATAATCTTTGCTTAATGAGCCATACACCTCATCGGTTGAGACTTGTAGGTATTTTTTCCCATCCTTGTATGTTGGATACCCTTTGTAATCTTTTCCTGTTATCCATGCTTGTTTTGCACACTCCAACATATTTTGAGTTCCAAGTATATTGGTTTCTAAGAATAGTTGTGGGTTGGTGATACTTCTGTCAACATGCGACTCGGCTGCAAAGTTTACTACATAGTCGATGTCATATTTAGAGAATATCTCTGATACTTTCTCTTTATCGCATATATCTCCCAACACAAACTCAACTCTGCTATCCTCTATCTCGTTTTTTATTGTCCCTAAGTTTCCTGCATAGGTTAGTTTATCAAGGATTACTATATATATATCATCATACTTCGACAACATATACTTTACAAAGTTTGCTCCTATAAAACCGGCGGCTCCTGTTACAAGATATTTTTTCATATAATATATGGCATATATATTGCGAAGGTAATAATTATTTTTTAAATATTAGATTACTAGTTAACTATTTATCTCAAGTTTTACAATTTAAAGTGATATTTAAAATCAACAACTTTATTTGTTTAGTGGTTCTTTGACCATAGAAATTCTTTTACATAATTATATTATAAAACAAAAACAGAAAAGATTAACCAACCTCTTCTGTTTTGTATTATAGTAAAATATTCTTTTTATCTCTTTAGAATTTGAAATCAAATCCTGCTAATAACATTGCTGTTGCATCAAATCCTGCATTTGATTTGTATCCGTCAATTTTATCTCCATAGAATACTCCGCGGGGTTCAACATAGAAGTTTATCTTGTCGGTTACTCTTACGTTTGCTTTCAATCCAAATGCTAAATTATATGTTGTTTTTACTGATGGATTCTCTCCTGTTGCTGGTATTACAACTCCTGCTCCCGCAAAGATTATTGCATCAAATTTAGATTGAGGATCGTATCCACATATCAAATTTGTCATATTCAACATATAATCAACTCGAGGAGCAACCACTCCCATCTTCTCTCCTATTGTTTCGAAAGGTTTTTTAATATGGTTGTACTCTGCATTTATTCTCAATCCGTGTACTGGTGTAATCCAACGTCCGTATGATATACCTCCAGAGTATGTCATCTTATCAGCAAATTTACCAGTAAACTTAGACATTAATGTATTTCCGTATAATCCTAAACCTCCGTACATTGAGATAAAGTTTTTATCTTCCATCTCGGAAGTTGCAGTTTTACCTCTGTCGGCTTTATTCATTGTATATGTTAATCCTGCCAATAGTGCCACATTTGTTTTTTGTTTGTTTTCTCCGTCAAACTTATTCAAATATACTGCTACCTGAGGCTCAACATATATTCCTATTTTGGGGGTTACATTGAATACTCCTTGAACACTTCCTTTGAAGCCTGGGATAAATCGTTTGTTATGATTTACAATTGAGAATCCGGTGTGAACTCCTGCTATTACATTCAAATCAAATAAACGATATGGTTTATAGCCCAATGCTGCATTCATTAATGAGAACATTACATCGGCCTCTAATCCTGCATGTGAGATATCTTTTTCGTTTGTTTTGCCATTCACCTTCTCAGCCATTGCACTTACTCTCCATCCCAATACTGGAGATTCCCAGCATCCTACTGATAAGCGTCCCATTGGTCCTACACGGAATTTAGCATTATCAAATAGACGGTTATCAAGATTTCCTGATGCTCCTGCTCCTATTGAGAAGAAAAGGCGTTTACCTTCACTTGCTAAGAACTGGTCATACGAAGCTGCTTCATATCCTTTTAATGTATATGTTGTACCTACGTTGGCTGTCATTACTATTGACTTGCGTGTTACTATTGTATTGGTAAATACTCCTCGTGTTGGCGACCACATTGCATGTGGCTCTACATATACACTCCAATTCTTCATCAAATTGAAGTTTCCTCTGAAGAATGCTTGTAATGCTGGATAGAACGATGAGTGGTGATATATTGCAGAAACTCCTGCTCCTCCTATTACCTCAAAGAGTCTGTCTTCGCGATAACCTGCAACAACATTTGTCATATTCAACAAATAGTCAACACCCAATGTTAAAGTTCTTGCTCTATAAGGATCGTTTGTTAAACTATATGGACTGCGTGTACCAAACAACAACGCTCCTCCGGTTACTTGCAATCCCGAATTTTTTGTAAACCATTTACCTATTCCTATATTGAAACGATATGCTATTGCATCTCCTCCAGATAGGTCTTGAGGGAATCTCTCAATTGTTCCTCCCATACCTGCTGATGCAGATACAAACATATGATCTGTTTTTGACTTGTGAGCAAATATGTCATTGTCTTTTTTGTACTCATTATCGCTACTGTGGTAAGTTACACCAAATAGCATTGATGCCACTCCATCAAAACGATTGTTTTGTGCATGTGTGTATGTTTTATTGTAGAACGACATTCTGGGTTCCATGAAAAGGTCGACTGTTGGCGATACTCGGAATGCTCCTTGCAATCCAATACCTAAACCTCCTGCTACCTTCCATCCTGAATCTACATATTTGGTTGCTGCCAACTCAACACCAAATGTTCCTATTAACTTGAAAATACGTTTTTCGTTGTATCCTCCAAACAGATTACTATAATTTACTAAGTAATCTGCTCTTCCGACACCGTTTATCAACACATTTTCAGTTGTTACTCCATTATCAGGGATATAGGGAGCAAATCCTGCCAAAGCTGATAGTCTTAAACCTTGTACTTGATTAAACCATCCTCCAAATCCTAACATTCCACTAAATCCAGCATAGTTACGACCTTTTAAATCCATTAATCGGGTGGTTACTCGTTGTACTCCAAATGCTGTTGTAAAGAATAGATTATTCTTAAATCCTGAGTTTGTAAAATCGGTTGTTTTACGTTTTTCATCGGGTACCATCTTATATGTTACTCCGACTGTTACTTCAGGCATTAAGTCAAACTTACGTTCAAGGTCTTTTTCTCTGTCGTTATATGAATCATTTGCCAATGTTACCTTTGGCTCAATATATAAATCAATCAACGGCGTTAGCGTAAAGTTTCCTTGAAATCCTAATACTCCTCCAAACAGATTGTTTCCGTTTCCGTATTGATATGAACGCTTGTATGTTAATCCCGCAATTCCATAAAACTCAAATAGTCGGTCAGGATTGTATCCTCGTACAAATGCACTGATATTTGCTAAATAGTCGGCATTAAAACCAAAGATTCCAAAAGTTTCGGTTCCTCTGTCATAGAGATATGACATATCAATACCAAATCTTGCTCCTATTACAGGAGTAAACCATTTTCCTACATAATAACGCATCACCGGACCAACTTCGGTTCCATGTTGCCCGTTCAAGAAGTTAAATTGCGCTCCCGCTGCCACACTCATAAATGTGTGGTCTTTAAATTTGGGATTATCAAATTTCTCTAGCCTTGGACGTTTTTGCAAACGATAATCTAACGCATTCAATTGTGCTAATGATTCTGATGAGAAGATTGTCATCATTATCATTATTATGAGTAGATTTCGTATAACTCCTATCTTATTATATATCTGTACCTGTTTCATTTCCACTCTATAACAAATCTTTAACATCTGCATCAATCTCTGCAATCTCTCTTAACGAGGGATCCATATCTAATGCTGTTTCGATATAATCAATAGCCTCAACAACCATATCCAAACGATTGGCTATTATTGCTTTTACATATAATACTCGTGCCGAATCATCAGGTAGTTCTTGCGCCTTCTCCCATGCTTCATCGTTACGCTTCATTGCTAATAATATCAACACCTCATTAAGTCCGCCTTCTCCTTCGAATTGAGATAATGCCTCTTGGTAGTTTCCGTTCATTAAACGTGTAATTGATTTTACATATTCAGCAGTCTCTGATTGTGGCATTAGTGATGCCAACGAATCGGCTGTTGAATATTGCCATTTATCTAAGGTAGCTATAATTTGATTTGTTAATACCTCTTCCGGTATATTATCACCTTTAATAAATGGTTTTAGAATATCAATATTTGAACGTCCCTGACGTATATACAGGGCAGCTAAGTTATTTGCAGCCAACATAAATTTGGGATATACCGATATTGCCTGTGAATACAATGTCTCTTTCTCTACATCGTCCTTTGCCATTTGGAACATTCTGTAAAAGTCGTAACGAGATAATTGTGTGTAGTTTTGCTGATACATTTCAGCAATCTCTTCATCTTTTAATATACGATATAGTGAATATCCAAAATCATACTCCACTCTTCTTAGTTTTGCTAGATATGGTACTATTATTGAACGATAATATGATAGTTTCTTAATTTTATTGAATTGTGAATTCAGACTTGTGGGGTATTTGTCAATTATTGCTTGTACCTCATTTGCTTTTTCAATTAATGAGTCTTGTTTCAACATCTCTACTACTGGTAACCAATTTTCTACCTTTGATTGAGATTCTACTTTCAAGAACTCTTTTGTTGCAGGACTTATATAAGACAATATCTTATTTCGGGCTGAACGCATACGCAAATCTGCCAATTCAACGTTTTTAGCATAATTTCCTTCTGGTGAAGATATTCCAAATATCGACATAGACTGCAATTTTGCATCCGGATCTTGCTCCAAGTATTTGATTCTGTCTTCTAACTTTTTAAGTTCTTGTAGGTTATTTGGATTTTTTTCATCAATATCTGATTTACCGGGAAGATATGTTAAGTGTACTTCTCCTTTGTCACTGCGTAATGCCAGCTCTGGTTTTGGTATATATATTGAGTCTGTTAAATCTTGTGCCGGAATGTTATAATCAAAGAAACGTAACGGGTTTACTGTTCCTTTTGCTATTACCATTGTATCAACTCGTATAATCTTGTGGTAATCTTCTACCGACAAGAATACATCAGAACGATAATCATCTCGGTTATTCTCAATATATACTGAATCGTGATATGCTATTATCTCGCCTTGTCGAGACATTTCACTTTTTTGAATATATGGAGACAATGTGTCTCTTGTTATATCAAAGCCATACATACGTTCCTGTGTCAAAAGATACTCTCTTCCGTCTGATACAACAGGACGTAGAAACATTGTGCTGTTTCGTGTTACATTATATATTGTAGGTTGTACTACCAAACGATGGTCCAACGCCATTATCTCTTTGGGCACTTTAAAACGTGTTCTTAGGTGAAAATAGTTTCCTACAATTTCAATCTCGGATGGTTCAAATACCACATTACCTACTAAACTTGCTGTTACGGTAATTTCATCCATCTCTTTTGCAGTAGATTGCAACTCGACATCTATTGTTACTCTACCTTTTACTTTCTCTTTTTTCTCAGAATATCCCATACAGGTAAACGATATTGTTGCATTGGGTGCTAACACTATCGAATATTTACCATCTTCATCGGTTATTCCTAATACTCTTTGACGCCCAAGGTCAGTTATGGAAACTCCTGCTACTCGCTCTCCATTGTTGCCACGAACTACTCCTGACACACGTATATTTTGTGCATACAATTCTATTGGTGTCATTATAATCAATGTCACCAGCAAGAAAAATATTTTTATTATCTTGTTCATCTTCTAGCGCTTTATGTATTTTAGAAAATTACATAAGATAGTGTAACTCCTAATTTTATGGGAACTAAACACCATCTATTAGCATTATTACCTGAGGGTATGGTTGCCCCTTCTTCGTATTTCTTTTCGAAACGATATAAAGCTCCTATACCTGCTGTTAATTCTAAATTCCATCTTTTACTCAACACAAAATCATATCCATAGGTAAATCCTCCACCTATACCTTGTCCATCGTGATACTCTCCTTTATGCAACAATTCATAGTCTACATACATTAGTGTAAATCCTAAGAAGTGCTGAGCCATAGGACGTTGAAACCAATATCTCAACTCCGGTTGAATTCTGAAATGATCAAATTTTGCATTTTTATATGGAGTCCATTCATTGAATGAAGCTGTTAAGTCGAGCGACATTGTAGGAGAAACAACAAACTCTGCCGAGATATTTGGAGATATTGTTGCCCACTCCAATAGATTTGTCTTTACTGCTATCTTTTGAGCACTACCTGCAAATGGCATTAAGGTTATTATTAGTACAAGGATAGTTCCTCTACTATTTTTTAATAGTTTAAACAATGAGCGAACACTCCTTTTTGAGTCTATTTTCATATCTGTTATTATCTTTATTTTTAAGGTTTTGTATTTTATTTTTCATAACACAAAACGCAAGGGCAAAGGTACTACATTTTTTTTAATACTGCAAGAGTATTTTAAACAAATATTTACTTAAAATTCACTATCTTATGATTTCAGAAAATATTACAAAAAAAATCGCTTTAAAGCACAAATAAAATAAACATATACACTATTATTCAATAATACATTTCCAAAAAATTGTTATCTTTATGGCATATTATAAGAGTTTTGTGTAATTTTATTTTTAGCATTGATTATTTATTATTATTTTTGCATATTAATACAGAGATTACTATGGACTTCCAACCAGATATTAATAGCATTAAACAAAGGTTTAATATTATAGGAAACTCTCCCTCTTTAATTAGGGCTATAAGTCGTGCAATACAAGTTGCCCGATTTGATATTTCTGTTCTTATTACAGGTGAAAGCGGAACCGGAAAAGAGTTCTTTCCAAAGATCATTCACGAATGTAGTGCAAGAAAACACAAAAAATATATTGCAGTCAACTGCGGTGCGATCCCCGAAGGGACAATAGACTCAGAACTTTTCGGTCACGAAAAAGGCGCATTTACCGGTGCCCTTAGCGATAGAAAAGGTTATTTTGAAGAAGGTGATGGCGGCACAATATTCTTAGATGAAGTTGGAGAACTTCCTTTGACTACTCAAGCTCGCCTTTTAAGAGTTCTTGAAAATGGAGAGTTTATAAAAGTTGGTTCTTCTATTGTTCAAAAAACGGACGTTAGGATTGTTGCCGCAACCAACATGAATATGACCAAGGCTATTCAAGAGGGTAAATTTAGAGAAGATTTATTTTACAGACTGAATACTATTCAAATTGAGCTTCCTCCTCTTAGAGAGAGGGTTGACGATATTTTATTACTATTCAGAAAATTCAGTTCTGATTTTGCAGAAGGATATAAAATGCCATCAATTACCCTTTCACCCGAAGCAAGGAATTTATTATTATCATATAGATGGCCTGGCAATATCAGACAACTCAGAAATATTACAGAGCAAATCTCTATCTTAGAAACTTCTCGTGAGGTATCTGCGAAAGTTCTACAATCATATCTTCCTGTTTATGAAGGGCCCAATCTCCCCGCCATAAATAAAAAAGAAGGTAATGCTTTTATGGACGGAGAGAGAGAAATGCTATATAAAATTATTTTAGAGATGAGAAAAGAGATTGATGAAATAAAATCTCAAATGAATAATTCTCAAAAGAATATTCTTCACAAATTACCACAAAAGGACTTTAGAGAGGATGTTGCGGAAGATATACAACACACCCCTTATATAGAATCACGCAAAGATTGTTATGACAATTTTGAGACTATAAATATTGAGAATATAGAGGATACCTCAATGACTCTTGAAGAAGCCGAAAAGGAGATGATAAAAAGATCTCTTGAAAAGAATAATGGCAAACGTAAAAAATGTGCTGAAGAGTTAAAGATTTCAGAAAGAACTTTATATAGAAAGATTAAAGAATACAATTTGGACAATGAAAAGGATAGCTAAATATATCTCAACTTTTATTGTTGCCATTGTAATGCTTTGTGGTTGTACCATCTCATATAAATTCAATGGGGCATCAATAGATTACAATACTACCAAAACAATCTCTATTGCTAATTTCCCTATTAGGGCCGCATTGGTTTATCCGCCTCTTGCACAAGCATTCAACTTAGCATTGGAGGATATATATGTAAGACAGACACGCCTAAACTTGGTTAGGACAAATGGAGATTTACAGGTTGAGGGTGAGATTACCGGATACGACATTACTCCTCAGGCTGTTAAAAGTGACGCATACGCATCACAAACAAGATTGACTATTAGAGTAAGAGTTAAATATACCGACACTAAAAATCCTCAATTTAGCATTGATGATACTTTTAGTGCTTACAGAGATTTTGATAGTTCAAGATTATTGACTGAGGTTCAAGATGAACTTATAAGTGAGATAACCGCTGAACTCGCTGAACTTATTTTTAATGCCACTGTTGCAAACTGGTAAAAAAGATGAATTCTGCTAAGAGCAAAAAAAACAGAAATTCCGACGGATACAAACGCAAGAATCTTCTCTCGGCTATGGATAAGCCCGGAGAGAATATTGCTATGCTTTCGAAAGAATTAAAGAAATTAGCAGCATTTATGCGTAATACAGATTCTGAAACTGAAAAAGTTGAGAAGATTGCTACGACAGAGTTAAAAGAGAAGAAAGATGACAATTTTTCTACTATTGACAACTTCTTAGAATCGAGTGGTATTGAAGAGTCTTCATTAGATGATATTTTAAAAAGCGAAGGTTATAGTTCGGACTACTTTACATTTACCGAAGAGGAACCTATTGATGAGGATGACAAACAAATTGACTCAATAAATTCATTCCTTAGCGCCGTTGAGAGTGGAGTGTTTAGTAAACCAGAAAGGGAAGATTCAACAGAAGAGGAGATTATTGACAATTTGAATGAAGAGGAGTATAACAGACCTATTGAAGAGGAGTTTTTAACTGAAAGTTTGGCACACATATATATAAAACAACGCAAATATGAACGTGCTTTGGAAATTATTAAGGAGATAAGTTTGAAAAATCCAGAAAAAAATATTTACTTTGCAGACCAAATTAGATTTTTAGAGAAATTGATTATTAATATAAAAACTGAATAAAGAAAAAATGGCAACTTTTATTACTATTCTTATTGTGCTTGCAGCAGTATTAATGATTTTGATTGTATTAGTACAAAATTCAAAAGGCGGAGGCTTAGCTTCGGGATTTGCTTCTTCAAACCAAATTATGGGCGTTAGAAAAACTACTGACTTTTTGGAGAAAGCAACTTGGACTTTAGCTGCAACTATTGTTGTTTTGAGTATTGCTTCTGCTGCATTTGTTACTACAAGTAGCGAAAAATCTTCAGTAGTTCAAAAAAATATCGAGGAGACTGTTATTCCCGAATTAATTAACAACGGAGAAACAGAGGCTGTTGCTAATCCTGAAATTCCTACTGATGCTCAAAATTAATATTTAATAATTTGAGAATTAAAAAATAGGTTTTGCATTTATTTTGCAAAACCTATTTTTTTACACCTTTAGGTCATAATTAATATATTGTATAAATGAAAGGAAAAACATCAAAGTTTATCGTAAAACTCATTGTTTGCGTTTTAAATAATTCAAAGGGAGCTAAAGTTATAACCTTTGTATCAAAGAATAAAAAAAGGAGCGGCAGATACTTTCGTACTCAGCAACGCTCCTAAGACTGATATTGCAAATATATAATTAAATTTAAATATACAACACAATGAATGTGAAAAGTATGAACAACAATCTAAATAAATAGCATTTACAATCTCACTTTATATACCGATGTTCCAACCTTTACTATATATAGTCCTGATTGCTTCTCAACCTCTACCCTACCTTCAACTACTCTACTATCCACTACCATTCCTGACATATTATATATTGTCACCTCTTCTGCTGTGGGAGTGATAATAACTATTTTGTGTGAAGCTGTAAATACCTCTGCCAATGTTGTATTTGACTCTTCTACCGAACTAAAGTTTGTATATTTTATATCTATATTCGTATCTTCTATTACTTTTATTGTATGTGTTCCGTTTACAACTTCTGATGACTTATCTTCTCCATTTATAGCATATTTCATTAATGATTCTCCTGCAACTGGTTGCAAGTTTACTGTTATATTTTTACCATAAGTAACTTTTCCTCCATTTGCAACTTGATTATCATCTTCATCAAGCACAGAGACAAATACTCCTCCTTCAACAGTATAGTTTACAATACACTCTTTTTCTTTATATGAAGCAGATATTGTTGTGGCAGAGGTTGGAGAGTATGCGTATGTTCCCGAGATATTGTGTTGAGATGTAACATCTTCTCCATTTACTATTATTGTTTCTACTTCATACCCCTCTACTGGTGTTGCAGATATTAATAGCACTGTATTCTCTGGCACAGTAGTTCCTGATGCTACTATTTTATTTTCAAGAGTTTTTACCGACAGTTTTCCTCCTGTTTCGTAATTCTTATAGAATTTAACCCAATCAAGATACATCTCAACGGGGAGATTCTCTCCAGTTACCGATCCTACCCATGAGCCACCCAACTGCATATCAAGTATTAAATAGAACTCTTTTGCGTATGGATATTGATCTGTTGCTCCTATATTTGGATATGCCATTGTTACCTTATTATTAACCATTAGTTTTAAAGTATCAAGAGACAAGACTACTCCGTATGTATTATAATCGGCAACATTTACTGACTCGGTTATATGTGACAATGGCGACTCTTTACTTACATTATAAGTATAGTTGCTATGCAATGTTTGATATACAAATGAATCATAGTTGAGGTGTTCAAAGATATCTATCTCTCCACAACCTGGCCATCCTGCCGATTGATCTTCTGGCATCATCCATAATGCGGGCCACGCTCCGCGTGCTGATGAGGTTTTTGCCCGTATCTCAATACGACCATTCTTAAAACTTTTTTTTCCTAATGATTCTATTCCTCCACATAGATATGTGCGACTATCCCCTGTTATTGACTCTCCCGGGTTAGTTATTCCTCTAAGAACTATATTCCCATCACGAAAATCAAAGCATCCATCGTATGTAGAGATATTCTTTCGCCAATCGGGATTACCACTTTCGTATGGCTCTATCCTACTCCATACTGTTTCATCCAATCTACCTGTATTAAAATCTTCCACCCAATCCAAGATATACTCTGAAGTGTATTCGTTTTCTATTGTTATTGGATAGTTATAGGTAATGCCTGTTAAACGCAATGTCAAATCTACTATCGCTCCTCCGTTCTGCTCCATAGAGTTACCTGTTGCAGATGTACGTCCGCAAGGATCGGGAGAATCCCAATCTACTTTTACTCTCATTCTATAATCACCCGAAGGTACTGACTCAGGAATTAAGAAAGAGGGTGTTGATGATGGAGGGCATACACCTCCATCGGCAAATTGCTCTCCATTACTATTACGCCAAACTCCATTCTGCATATAGCCACTATATGCTACAAGTTCGTTATCGGTGTTAAATTCTCCGTTATTATCATAATCAATATATACATATCCTTGCATCCACGCTCCTTCATAATCAATTACGGGTGTTATTGTTGAGCCTGCATTTGCATAAAAGACTTTTGATGTTTTATTGTAGTAGATTGCAGAATATCCCGATGTTGCTATTGTAAGGGGAGTAAATTCATATATTCCTCCTTGAAATGATACAGATCTTAAATATCGCGATGAATTACTATTGGTTGTTCGGGTACAATAATCGGCATTTACATTCAATACCAATACAAATAGTGCTACGACAAATAGGTAAAATTTTTTCATAATATACATTGTTTATATATTGCTGCATAAAGATATAAAAAATTATTTATAAAAATATAGAGGAGCGTTAAAAACACTCCTCTATACATTATTTATTAATATCTTTAATTTTCATTATCTGCGTTTTGCATTTTGTTTTGCACGTTCTCGCATCATTGCTTCCTGACGTTTTTGCGCCTCCTCTAATCGAGCCATAAAACCGCTTTTCTTACGTGGTTTCTTTTGATTCTCTTTTAGTTTTGCTAACACTTTTTCTTCGTTTATAAACTTACGGAATGCGTATGTTTGAAGTATTGTTATCAATAGAGAAACAAAGTAATAGTAACTTAATCCTGATGCGTAGTTATTGAAGATTACCAAGAACATTAATGGCATTAGATACATCATCCACTTCATTCCTGGCATCTGTGCACCAGAGGCCTGACTATCCATATTTATTTTTGTATATACAATATTGGTTATTGTCATCAATAAACAGAATAGACTTAAGTGGTTTCCAAATATCCAAGAGATAACCGGTATGTTTGCATCCCATGTTAATATTGCATCGTATGCCGAAAGGTCATCTGCCCATAGGAATGGCTCTCCTCTCAACTCGATTGATGATGGGAAGAAGGCAAACATAGCAATCAATATTGGCATCTGTAATAGCATTGGCAAACATCCACTCATAGGACTTGCTCCCGCTTTACTATACAAATCCATAGTTGCTCTTTGACGCTCTAATGCTTTGTCGTTTCCTGGATATTTTGCGTTTATCTCCTCAATCTGTGGACGCAAGACTCTAATTTTTGCAGTTGACATATATGATTTATAGGTCAATGGCAATATTATTATCTTTATTATTATGGTTAGTAATAGTATTATTATTCCATAATTATCAATGTATTGCCCCAAGAAGGTAAAAACAGGAATTATAAGTATTGTATTTATCCAACGGAATAGTGTCCATCCCAATGGTACAAGATTATCCAAGTTTAACTCCTCACTATCTTCTACACCTGAATCGTACGATTTGAGTAGAGGATAAAGGTTTGGTCCAAGGAATATTCTATATGATGGCCCTTCGGGATTTATTGGATTGTACTCAAACGATGTTTCTGCTTTATACGCTTTTAGATATGCACTGTCGCCCTCAATCGCTTTAGAATATAACTGAGCGCCATTAAATCTTTTATCGGCAATCAACACAGATGAGAAGAATTGATTTTTAAATCCTATCCATTTGATTCCCAATTGCATATTCTCTGAGTCTTCTCCTGTTTCAGATAACTCATCAACCTCCTCTCCAATGCGTTTGTACATTAGCGTACTATTTCTCTCTTCAAAAGTTCTTCCTTTCTCTTGGCTACGCAACTTTTGTTCCCATGTGAAGTCCAAATTTGTCATATTATGAGGCAATACTTTCTCCATTCCCTCTTGTGTTATTTGAACATCTACCATGTAACTATCAGACGGCAAAGTATATTTTATATTAAACTTTGAGCCCTCATCTGATGTTAAAGTCATAACCAATGTTGTATCACTTGTTACTTGCGGAGTAAAATACAAATCTTTTGTATATACTACTCTTCCTGATGATTTGAATATAAATCCAAATTCATTGTCACTCTCATCAAATAATACTACCGGCAAGGAGTCGTATCTTGAATACTCTTTTAGAGTTGCTTTACTTAATGCTCCTCCTTTGGTATTAAACTCTAAATCAAGTAAGTTGTTTGATAACGATATTTTTTTTGATTCTCCTTGCGAGGCTTGTGAGAATGCTCCATATTGAGATTTTATCTTTGCATCTAACTCAACAGAATCTAAGACCTCTGCTATAGGCTCTTGTTTTGTATCAAGCATTTTTTGCAACTCAATTGCTTGAACTTTTGCTATTGAATCGTTATATCGTGCTTGAGCAAGTTCTTCTTGGGTAGGTTGATTTAACCACGAATACCCAAAAAGCAATGCCGCCATAAGAAGAAATCCTATAATCGTGTTTTTATCCATATTTCTTTTTTTTCGCTTTTTATCGTTTACTATTCTCTATTGCTGCTTTTATAAAACTCATAAATAATGGGTTAGGATTCAATACTGTACTATTGTACTCAGGGTGATATTGAGTTCCTACATACCATTTTAGGGTAGGTATCTCTACTACCTCTACTAATCCTGTCTCGGGATTCTCGCCAACACACATCATTCCTGCTTTTTCAAATGCCTCGCGATATGCATTATTAAATTCAAATCTGTGGCGATGACGCTCTTTTATATCAAGCACTCCGTATGCCTCTGCCACTTTTGAGCCCTCTTTTAGTTTACAATCGTACTCTCCCAATCGCATTGTTCCTCCTATGTTAAGAGCATTCTTTTGCTCTTCCATAAGGTCAATTACATTATATTTAGTTGTTATCTCCAACTCTGTTGAGTTTGCATTTTTATATCCCAATACGTTACGAGCAAACTCGATAACCATACATTGCATTCCTAAGCACAATCCTAATGTTGGGATATCATTTTCACGTGCATATTTTAGTGCAATAAATTTACCCTCTACTCCTCTTTGTCCAAATCCTGGAGCAACAATTACTCCATCTAAATCTTTTAACTGCTCAGCAACATTTGCCTCTGTAATATTTGCGGCCTGTATCATTTGCAAATCAACCTTTCTATCGTTGTATGCAGCAGATTGTGTCAATGCTTCGGTTATTGATTTGTAGGCATCTTGCAACTCAACATATTTTCCTACTATTCCTATTTTTACTTTCTCTGTTGCACTCTTAAATCGATTTACAAAGTTTGTCCAACCTGTTAAATCTGATGGGTTGTTTGAATAATCAACTTCGGTTTTCTTAAGAATAATCTCATCTAATTTTTGCTCTTGCATTTTTAGAGGTACTTCATATATTGAAGGTACATCTATTGATTGAACTACTGCCTCAGGTGATACGTTGCAGAATAGTGCTACTTTACGGCGTAAATCGTCATCTAAATTATGCTCTGTACGTAATACCAAAACATCGGGTTGAATTCCTAACTCTTGTAGTTTTTGTACACTATGTTGAGTTGGTTTTGTCTTCAACTCTTTTGCTGCAGAAATAAAGGGAACATATGTCAAGTGGATACATAGGCAGTTTTTACCTAACTCCCAACGCAACTGACGCACAGCCTCCAAATATGGTAATGACTCCATATCTCCTACTGTTCCGCCTATCTCGCTGATTACAAAATCATAACCCTCTTTTTTGCCAAAATGTTTTACATTACGTTTAATCTCATCGGTAATATGAGGTATTACTTGTACGGTTTTTCCCATATAGTCACCTCTTCTCTCTTTATCCAACACTGTTTGGTAAATTCTTCCAGATGTGATTGTATTTCCACGTGTAGTCTTTATATTTGTAAAACGCTCATAGTGTCCTAAGTCAAGGTCTGCTTCACGACCATCTATTGTTACATAACATTCTCCATGTTCGTATGGGTTTAACGTTCCTGGATCTATATTGATATATGGATCAAATTTTTGAACTGTTACTTTATAACCTCTTGATAGCAAAAGTTTTGCCACTGATGCAGAAATTATACCTTTACCTAATGATGATACAACTCCTCCTGTTACGAAAATATACTTTGTTTCCATCGTAAATATGTATTACAATTATCTGATAATTTTAAGTTGCAAAGTTAAGAAAAAAAATTACATTAATGATATATTATTTTACCTAAAGATATTGTTTTTCTTCTTTAATTTTTTTTTGGCAAAATATTGCAATTATTTAATAATAATAAACTAATTTTGTAATAATTTATGCGAACTATCCACCGCATATTACTTATGATTGTATTAATATGTTTATGAGATAGTTAAAGAGTTTCATAGAATTGTTTAAACCCTCGTGTTATTCTCTTTAATAGTTGTCGCATATAACTCAAGTTGAATTTTAATTATACATTTTATTAATATGAAAAATTTTACTTTTACTTTAATTTGCTTAACTTGCTTGTTTTTTACAGCAAAAGCGAGCCAACAATCTACCCCTGCCGATAGCGTATTGGCAGCAACTCCAATGCTAATTAACGACTCTATCGTTTCGGAGATTAAAGCTGAAGCTCTTGATTCATTAAACACTACAATTGAGGAGGGAATTATGCTTATTGCCGACTCTATTGGTTTACCAGTTCAAGAAGAGGTGGTTGTTGATAGTGCCACTATTGCTAAAGAGAATTTGAAATCGGAAGTTATCTCTTATTTAGAGAAACTTGCAATTTTTAAAGGTGATTCTACTGTTAACGATTCTATTAAATCAATAATTTATACTTCTATCACAGAGTATATTATGGATGTTAAAGATAGTTCAGAGAACCCAGTCAGCCCAGTTAATCCTAATTTCTTATCATTGGTTTTCAACGAAAAGGATATTAAGACTAATGTAGATGTTCCTGCATACAATGTTTCATCAGATGAACAATCATTGACTTTAGATGAGTCGTTTGCTAATGAGTTAGAAAAAAGCAATAGCGAAAAAGTTTTAGAGGAGGCAAAAAATAGTGTTGTCAGCAAAAATCCGGCAGATGTTGAGTACACTAACGAGACTATGCCAAAGGCTCCTAAAAACGAGAAGATGAAAAAGAAAAATCAAAAAGAGTTTGTATCTATCGAAAAATTAGATGTTCCTTCTACTTCAGTTACAACAGACGCTCCTCCTACTCCAAAACTTTGGAAACATAGTTTTACAAGTTCAATTCAAGTTTCTCAGGCTTATATTTCTAAAAACTGGTATCAAGGTGGAGAGAGCAACTTTAACTTAATAAGCGACCAATTATATAATGTTGAGTACGATCACAATAATATTTTGTTTACTACATCTGCTCAATGGAAAGTTGGTATAAGCACTACTCCTTCAGATCAGTATCACAAAATAAGCATCAACGATGACCTTTTCCAAATTAACTCTAAATTGGGTATTAAGGCGATTAAAGATTGGTACTATACTGTGTCTCTGTTATTTAAGACTCAATTATTTGATAGTTATGCATCAAATAGCGAAGTTAAAAATTCATCATTCTTCTCTCCCGGTGAGTTCAACATTGGAGTCGGTATGAGCTACAACAAAAAAATTGCCGAGAGAAAATTTGAGACTTCTGTAATGCTTGCACCTCTTTCATATAACTTAAAATTCTCTTTAGACGAAGAGTTAGCATACAGAAAGGCAGGTATTAAAGAGGGTAGATTTGATAATCAAGTCGGTTCTTCTCTTGAAGGAACATTTAAATGGGAGTTCTATCCTAACCTAACTTGGACATCAAGAGTATTCTACTTTACTGATTACAAATCAGTTTTGGCAGATATTGAAACTGGTTTGAACTTTGTATTCAACAGATTCTTCTCAACAAAAATTTACCTACACGCAAGATATGATGATAGTGTTCCAAGAAACGAGCACAACAACCACTTGCAATTTAAAGAGATGTTGAGTTTTGGATTTAACTATAAATTCAAATAATTGTTATGAGCGACAAACGGAGTTTATCGTTAAAGTGTAAAACTATTTTAGTTTTATCTATAATGTTATTTACTCCTCTCTTTGCTATCGCAAAGGACCATAAGGGTTGGGATAGCATTGATTCGCTTAATATTGAGAGTGCATACTCTCAGTTTACAGATAAAGATATTAACTCCATTGTGGGAATATGGGAATCCCACAATGGGGTTCTTTTTATGATTATAGAGAGTAACTCTTGCGACACAATTGCAGATTACCAAATGGTTATGCTCAAGGATAGAGTAACTCTTGCTAATTGGTTTGCAAAAATTCCCTGTGGCAAAGTTATTGCTTTGCTAAACAAAACCGCTGATAAAAACATTTTTAGTTGCGAAGTAAAGGATAGGGGTATTATTCCTACCTTTGACATTTTTCATCTCTCTTTAAGAGGGAGCAAACTTGTTTATACGGGAAGTTCTTCAATAAAGAGAAAACTGTTTGCCGTTAAACTATACCCCACTTCTGAACAAAAAACACAAAAAACAAAACCCTCTTCTCCTATAAATGAAAAGATTGAGAGAGAAAAAATCTAAATAGAGGCATCAATGAACATAAATAGTCTTAAATCTACATTCTTATCTCTTATATCAGATATAAGATTTGCTTTAACATCTCTTCTTCTATCTGTAATTTTTATAGCTACTGCTACTTTTATTGAAAAGTTTTATGGTACAGAGATTGCTCTTAATTTTTTCTATTATAACATTGCTCTTTATCTCTTATTTACTATTGCAGCAGTAAGTTTTATTGCTTTCACCATAAAGTCTAAACTTGCTCAAAGAGGCAGATATGGTGCTATTATATTACACTTTGCATTTATTATAATTATTGTGGGTGCTGTAACTACTCACTATACAGGCAAAGAGGGCACTATACATTTAAGAGAAGGTGATGTTGCCTCTTATTTTACTTCTAAAGATGGAGATAAAATCAATCTGCCTTTTTCTATAAAATTAAATAGATTTGAGGTTGAATATTACGAAGGCAATGAATTTCCGTTGGCATATAAGAGTTTTATTACAATAAGCGACAAAGAGAGTAATTACGACGCAATAATATCTGTTAATAAAATTCTCAGAGAGAAGGGTTATAGAATTTACCAATTGTCGTACGACAAGGATATGAGAGGCTCTACTCTACTTATTAATAGAGACTTTGAAGGCACTCTTATTACATACATCGGATATGGATTATTGCTGATAGGTTTTTTACTATCTCTGTTTGGTAAGAGCAGCAGAATTAAAGATATCCTTGTCTCTATTTCATCAAAAAGTGGTAAAGCATCAATTATCGCAATTCTCTTACTATCAAGCATACAGGCAAATGCTAATGAGTTGGTTATTGATGAGCAAAATCTTATTTCGCACGAAGACGCCAAGAAGTGGGAGAATGTTATTGTTTTAAGCAACAATGGCATATTGGAACCTTTGGAGTGTCATGCCAGAACTATCCTTAGAAAGATTACCCACTCTAATGGCGATAATAATGATACATGGGGAGCAAGGTTGTATATGAGCTTTATCTCTAATCCTGAGTTTTGGAGCAATACCCCAATTATATATTGCTCAGATAAGAATATTGTTAAACTTTTCAGCAACAATGAAAGTAAATATATTGCGTTCAACTCTTTGTTCGACAACGAGGGAAGATACAAACTAAACTCTTTAGATGGCAATATACTAAATAGTAAAGAGTTATCGAAACTTGATGAGAAAGCTCGTATATTTTCTGCTATTTTAAATTGCTCCCTGTTAAAGATATTCCCAACCGATGATGGCAAATGGATTTCGCCAAATGAGAACAGTTTCAAAGGTAGCGACTCATTGTTTGTTGCAACTGCCATTGGTAGTTACATTGCAGGAAGAGTTAAAGAGAGCAACGAGATTATTGACCATATAACAACTTTTCAAGAGGTAAAATATAAGGGAGAACTACCCTCCCCTACAAAACGAAAATTATCTATTATATATAGCAAAGTCCCCATATTTAAGATTGTTGCATTTGGTTACATTATATTGGGTGTTTTGTTACTTTTCTTTGCGATTAGATACTCTTCGGCTACAACCTTTATGCAACAGATAAAGATGGGGGCTATTGCGGGTGCTATATTTGCAATATTCTTATTACACTCATCCGGTATTATTCTAAGATGGTATGTGTCAAGTCAACCACCATGGAGCAACACATACGAAACTATGTTATATATTGCTTGGTGTGTTGCATTAGGCGGATTACTCTTTATGAAAAAGAGTTCTATTGTATTGGCACTCTCTTCTGTTATGGCAGCAGTTACTCTTTTAATATCATCACTTAATTGGTTAGACCCTGTTATAACCCCTCTTATGCCAGTGCTTAACTCGCCTTGGTTAATTCTGCACGTTACAGTTATTACGGCAAGTTATGGATTTTTTGCTATTTGTGCGGTTATTGGTTTATACTCCCTTATTATTTCGTTTAAAAGAGATTCCGATAAGGTTGTTAAGGATCTCGCCTATATTAATGAGTTTTTGATGTACATTGGCTTGATTTTAGTTACAGTGGGTACATTCTTGGGGGCTATTTGGGCAAACCTGTCGTGGGGCAGATATTGGGGCTGGGATGCCAAAGAGAGTTGGGCTTTAATTACTATTTTTGTTTATGCAATTGTTACACACTCAAGATTCGTTCCTAAATTGAGGAACGATATAATTTTCTCAGGACTCTCGGTTCTTGCAACGCTCTCGGTTTTAATGACCTATTTTGGTGTAAATTATTATCTATCAGGGTTACATTCGTACGGCAACAATAGTAATCCTCCTGCCATAGAGTATGTTATAATTATCTATACTATAACTGCGTTAATATGGATTGTTGCAATGTGGAGACAAAAGAGGATTAAAAAAAACAGAAAGTAATTATACTACTATATAATAAATAAAACAGAGGTGCTGTTCACGTGAACAACACCTCTGCTTTTTATCTGTATTATAATATATTACTCGTACCTATTACATTATATTTATTGCTGATAAGCGACGCATAAATTCATCACGATTTGCTTCTGATATAACTATATACTCTTTACCAAAAACAATTCGTCCACGCTCAACCACTTCAACATTATTGAGATTTACTATATATGATCGGTGAACTCGCATAAAGCCTTTATCCGAAAGCATCTGTTCTACCGACTTCATTGACATTAAAGAAACTACGGGCTGGGAGTTCTTTATATGAAATTTTACATAATCTTTTAATCCCTCAATATATAGAACATCACTTATAATTATTTTTTTTAGTTTTGAATCACTCTTTACAAAAATTGATTCTAACCTCTTCTCCTGAGGTAAATGGTTTTGAGTTAATATTTTACTTGCAGCAGTTAAAAAGTTTATATACGATATTGGTTTCAACAGATAATCGAGTGCATTTTTTCTGTAACTTTCAACCGCATATTGCGAGTAAGCAGTGGTAAATATAACTCGTATATCTTTTGGTAATTGTTCACACAAATCCATTCCATTCATTTCAGACATCTCTA
Organism: Bacteroidales bacterium; assembly: GCA_017521245.1. Lineage (NCBI taxonomy): Bacteria > Pseudomonadati > Bacteroidota > Bacteroidia > Bacteroidales > Bacteroidales bacterium. The sequence continues at coordinate 17,538 of JAFXDI010000039.1, read as the reverse complement.
TATCCAAAAACAATAAATCAACTTGCATGGTCTTAATCTCTTCTAATGCCTTTATTGCACTTGTTGAAGAACCTACCAATTCCAAAAAAGGAGTTTGTTTCACATATCCTTCTATTAATTGAACAGCCAAAGGTTCATCATCAATTACATAACATTTTACTAACATAAAAATTTCTCCTCTCTTTTAATGGGGATTACTAATTTTGCAATGTATTTTTTATCATCATGATTCATTGTAAGTGTATATTCTGACGGATATATAATATCTAATCGTTTTTGTAAATCCTCTATACCGTCGCCAGATTTTTTGCATGGATGTATTTTGTTATCAAAATAACTATTTTCCACTTCGCATATAATTGTTTTCCCATCTTCTATTACAATATTAATGTAAACAAAAGACTTACGTGATGAAATAACTCCATGTTTAAAAGCATTTTCTACCAATACAATAAATAATAGTGGCGGAATACAAAAACTCTCGGTCTTTGAAGGCAGAGATATTTTCAAGTCTAAGTTCTCATTTGTTCTCAATTTCATTAACTCTATATAATCTTTAAGCAATGCCATAGACTCACTTAATGGTACACAATGAAAGGTTTTATATTCTACCATAACCTTTCGCATCATATTGCTTAAGCGTATAATTGCATCTTTTGACATTTCTGGCGATATATCTATTAAAGCATATATACTATTAAGGGTGTTAAACAGGAAATGGGGTGAGAATTGTTTACGCAAATTTTTAAGTTCTGCCTCTGCGTAACTCTGCTTCAACTCATTTATCTTTTTCCTCTGCACTCTAATCTCTGTAATTGTTCGAATTCCTATTGTAGCACCAACTGCAAATATCATAGGCAACACCTTAGAGATTAAGAACATAATATTAACAGGAGGTTTTTTATGGTCAAATGGTGGTAATCCTTTGTGTTTATCTATAAAATCTGAAGAAGGTTGTGGTGGAGGGAATCCAGACCAAACCTCACCTCCTTCAATTTGCTTGTGTATATGATGGTGTTCTCTTGCCTTTTCTTCTACAAAGAACATAAATACTGACAATAGAGTTACCAATAGTGTATTTACTAATATAAATTTAAATATCTTTTTGTTTGCATATAAAAGACAACGAGGAACAAAAAATATGTAGTTTAATAAAAATAATATACATATAGACCAACAAAGGATCAACATCTCTATTTCATGTTTTATCTCAACTTCGTTATAATATAACAACATAAGAGGAGATAGAAACAGAAGTGTCATCAATAGAATTTCTATTAGTACCGGTTTTGAAATATGTATATGTTTACCTATTTTATTTATTAATGTTTTCATGATTCTTTTTAAACATATAGCATCTTAACACATTGTATATTAAGCACTAAACTCAGATACAAATATAATATATTTTTTAACAAATAATACAATTATCAAAAAAATAAATTTGTTAACTATCAAATTATTACCTATCTTTGAAGTAAACTTCGAAGATAATCTGCACTCGTTGTAAAACACATCAGAACAAGTTCTACGTATTTTGCTCGTTTGTACCTATCTTTGAAGTAATATAAATAGGAATTTTTAGTGATGAAAAGGTCTCTTTCTGTTATATGTTTATTTATTGCAACCTTGTTCTGGATTGCAATAACTGTTATACCCCATCATCACCATAATGGAGTTCTTATATTTATTTCTGACTCCTCACATAGTGATTGTCATCACTCTCCTTGCAATGATTCTGACAATGATAAATGTTGTAATAATAACAACTGCGAGGAGTGCCCTTTCTCTGAGAATAGTGATTCCATTATTAAGAAAGCGTATGACGATTCTGACTCAAAGGTAAAGTTTTCCCAAATTGATTTTTTTGATATTTATAACTATAAATATGATTTTATCGCACAACATAGCATTAGATTATATTATACTGATGATATTTTTAATATATCACCCCATACACAATGCTCTTTACTAAGGGCTCCTCCTATGGCATAACTATGCCTGTTTATTCATAGATTCACAATTAATATTCTTTTATTTTAATAACATCACATATCACTTTATAGGTGATACTTAATTATTTATATAATTATGAAGAGATTTTATATTATTATTGTTGCATTGGCAACTATATCATTTTATGGTTGTAATGGAGAGAAAGAGAATAACTCTCATCATAGCAATGATATACACAACCATATTCATGAAAACGAGGAGAGTCATAACCATGATAATGAGAGCGAAGATACTCACAATCATAACCACGCTCATGCCGATGAACATAATCATTCGCACGCTGATATTCATGAAGATAAAAATGTTGTTGTATTTACTCACCAACAATCTGAAAATGCAAATCTTAAAGTAAAGAAGATAGAGCCTGCTCCTTTTGCTAATATTATAAAATGTAGTGGAGATATTATATCTTCACCAGCAGATGCCATATATATTGTTGCTCCAACAAGTGGAATAATTACATTTGGCAACCCCTATCCCGTTGATGGCTGTGCTGTTAATAAGGGTGACAAACTTTTCTCTGTATCTTCTTCAAACCTCCAAGATGGAGATATTGCATACCGAACTAAAATTGCATACGAAAAGGCTAAAAGAGATTATGAACGTGCCGAAGAACTTGTTAAAGATAAGATAGTAAGCGAAAAAGAGTTCTCAGACATTAAGGTTGAGTACGAAAATGCCAAGGCTGCATACGAGGCTGTAAACGGAAATGACGGCAACGGCTCGGCAATAATTGCTCCTACTGAGGGATATATATCTCAAATTATGATTAATAATGGAGATTATGTTTCTGTTGGTCAAAAGATAGCAATGATCAGCAAAAATAAAATACTTCTTTTAAGAGCAAATATTGAACATGAAAGTTTCGCAGACCTTCCTAAAATAAAGAGTGCTAACTTTAGAATACCTATGATCGACTATCTATACAAGTTGGAGGAGATGAACGGTAAAGTTTTATCGTATGGTAAATATATTACCCACGGGGAGAACTTTATTCCTGTTACTTTTGAGTTTAACAACAATCACAATTTAATTCCGGGCACTTACGCCGATATATATATATTAACCAATACAGAAAAAGAGGTTCTATCTGTTCCTGAGAATGCTATCTGCGAGGAGCAAGGTTTATATTATCTGTTTGTTGCTCTTGATTGTGAGCATTTCCGCAAGACTGAGGTTACTCTTGGCGAGAGTAACGGAGAAATGGTACAAATTCTTAAAGGTTTAAATAACGGAGATTTGGTTGTTACTGATGGTGTTCATCAACTTAAAGCCGCATCACGAAAGAGTGTTATTCCTGAGGGACATTCACATAGTCATTAATGAATCATTCGTTAGTTTATTGAAAATTTAATTGGATAAGAAAGGTTTTCACTATGCTTAATAAGATTATAAAATTTTCGTTAGATAACCGATTGGTGGTTATTATGGCGGCAGCATTACTCCTTATGTGCGGTATATATACTGCAAAAAATATGGAGGTTGATGTTTTCCCCGACCTTAATGCTCCTACGGTAACAATTATGACAGAGGCTCCAGGACTGGCTCCTGAAGAGGTTGAACAACTGGTTTCATTCCCAATAGAGACTGCTGTAAATGGTGCAACAGGTGTTCGTAGAGTTCGTTCTTCTTCCACAACTGGATTCTCTATTGTTTGGGTGGAGTTTGATTGGGACACCGATATTTATCTTGCCAGACAAATTGTATCAGAGAAACTCTCTACTCTATCGGGCAAACTCCCCAATAGTGCAGGTACTCCACAATTAGGACCTCAAACTTCAATCTTAGGAGAGGTTATGATTATTGGTCTATCATCTGACTCAGTTTCGCTTTTAGATCTGCGAACTACTGCTGACTTTTTGATACGCCCCCGACTCCTTTCTGTTACTGGTGTTGCCCAAGTTCATGTTATTGGTGGCGATGTTAAGGAGTATCAAATATTGCTTGACCCTCTTAAAATGCGTCACTATGGCGTTACCTTAGATGATGTTATGAGGGATGTAAAAGACCTTAATGAGAATGCCGCTGGTGGTATTATATATCAATATGGTAACGAGTATATTATAAGAGGTGCTATATCTTCTAAGAGTGCTGATGATATGGCAGAGTGCTTAATCAAACGTGCCGAAGGTGAACATATTCACCTTTATGATATTGCAGAAGTTAAGATTGGCTCAAAGGCCCCAAAAATTGGTTTGGCATCATCAAAGGCTAAACCTGCTGTTTTGATTACCGTTACTAAACAACCTGAGGCTGGAACTATGGTTCTTACCGAGAACATTGATAAGGTAATGGAGGAGATGAAGAGTCAGATGCCTCAGAATATTGATGTTGATAGTAATATTTTTAGGCAATCTCGTTTTATTGATAGTTCAATTAATAATATTCAAAAGTCGCTTTACGAAGGTGGACTGTTTGTTGTTATAATACTTTTCATATTCTTGATGAGTGTACGTACAACAATCATATCGGTTGTTACAATTCCACTATCACTAATTGTCTCTATTCTTACTCTAAAACTTATGGGATTAACTATTAATACCATGAGCATTGGAGGTATGGCAATTGCTATTGGCTCGTTGGTTGATGATGCTATTGTTGACGTTGAGAATGTTTATAAGAGATTGAAACAAAACAATGCCAAGGAGGAGGGTAAAAGATTGTCTGCTTTGCAGGTGATTTTTGAAGCATCAAAAGAGGTTCGTTTGCCAATATTGAATTCTACTTTGATTATTGTTGTGAGTTTCTTGCCTCTATTCTTCTTATCGGGTATGGAGGGTAAGATGTTGGCTCCTCTTGGTATCTCTTTTATAGTTGCCCTATTTGCTTCAACTATTATTGCTCTTACTCTTACTCCCGTAATGTGTAGTTACTTGTTAGGTGGCAAACGAAATGCAAAGAAGGATAGAGAACCTATTGTTTCGAGAGTTTTAGGTAAGTGTTATAAGCGAGGTTTGGAGTGGAGTTTAAATCACAAGAAGGCTATTTTAATTTCTACCATTGTTCTGACCATTACAGCTATTACTGCATTCTTTACATTAGGTAGGAGTTTCTTACCTCAATTTAACGAAGGTTCTCTTACCATAAATATTAGTTCTGTTCCCGGTATCTCGCTTGAGGAGAGTGATAAGATTGGTCGTTTGGCTGAAGAGATATTACTTACCGTTCCAGAGATTAAGACTGTTGCAAGAAAAACCGGTAGAGCAGAACTTGCTGAACACTCTTTTGGCGTTAATGCTTCGGAAATTGAGGCTCCATTTGAACTTGATAATAGAAGCAAAAAAGAGATGCTTAAAGAGGTTAGGGAGAAACTTTCGGTTTTACCGGGTGTGAATATTGAGATAGGTCAACCTATATCGCACCGTATTGATGCTATGCTATCGGGTACAAGAGCAAACATCGCCATAAAGATATTTGGCAAGGATCTTAATCATATGTTTAACTTAGGCAGTGATATTCAAGAGCTGATCAAGGATGTTGAGGGTATCGCCGATGTTAATGTGGAACAACAAATAGAGCGTCCTCAATTGAGAATTACTCCTAACAGAGAGTTGCTTTCAGATTATGGTATTACTCTTGGCGAGTTTGGAGAGATGATTCATATTTTGTTGGCAGGTGAGGTTGTTTCGCAAGTTTATGACGGAAATAGCACATTTGATGTTACAGTTAAACTTAATGATAATAAACGCACCTCGCTTAATGATGTTAGAAGTATGCTTATTGATTCAAATGAAGGTAAGATCCCTTTACACTATGTTGCGAAGGTTGAATCGGTTATGGGACCTAACACCATAAACAGAGAGAATGCTGAGCGAAAAATTGTTGTATCGGCAAATATGTCTGGTAGCGATTTACTTGGTGGTGTTAATGAGATAAAGAAGAGAATTAATGAGAACATCACTCTACCTGAGGGCTACCATATTGAGTATGGTGGTCAGTTTGAGAGTGAAGCAGAGGCTTCGAAACGCTTAAGTATAATGTCTGTCTTCTCAATTATTGTTATCTTCTTACTATTGTATAACCAATTTAAGAGTTCTGTTCAGGCAGGAGTTATTCTGTTGAACTTACCCCTTGCTCTTATTGGTGGCGTATTTGTATTGCTATTCAGTGATGGCATTATAAGTATTCCGGCTATTATAGGTTTTATATCGCTATTTGGTATTGCTACTCGTAATGGTATGTTACTTATTAGCAGATACAACACTTTACGTAATGAGGGAAAGAGTATTAAGGATACTATTATTGAAGGTTCAACAGACAGACTAAACCCTATTATTATGACGGCTCTAACTTCGATGCTGGCTCTTATTCCTCTAGCTATTGGTGGAGAGTTGCCCGGTAACGAAATTCAGAGTCCTATGGCTAAGGTTATATTAGGAGGACTTTTTACCTCTACACTTTTGAATATGTTTGTTATTCCTATTGTTTATATGATTATTGAGAATAAGAAAAGGAGGATATAGTTATGTTTAAACGTTTATATATTGTAATAATATTCCTATCGGTTTCTGTTACTGTATGGTCGCAAAATAACAATATAGAGGCTGTTCTTACCGAGATAGAGGCAAACAACCTTACTCTTAAAACTTTAAGAGAGGCTAACAATGCTCAAAAGTATGCCAATAAAGAGGATGTTACACTTTCAAACCCCGAAGTTGAATTTAACTATATATGGGGAGCTAACTCTCCTGTAAAGGGTAAAGAGTTTGCCGTTAGCCAAGAGTTTGATTTCCAAACCATTCTTGGTTACAAATCAGGCGTTGCCAAAAAACAAAACGAACTTATTGATATTGAGTACAAACGTGAAAGAATTAATCTTCTGCTCGAAGCAAAAACTTTGTGCTACGACCTTATTTACCATAATGCTCTATATCGAGAACTTAATGAGCGACTCTCTTTGGCAGAAGAGAATGTTACTCTATTTAAGAAGCGTTTTGATAATGGAGATGTCTCTATTTTAGAACTCAATAAGGCTAAATTGGATTTAGCTCTTGCAAAAGGAGAAATCTCAAATGTTGAAGCAGACAGACAAGAAATTTTATCGCAACTTACTATACTTAATGGAGGGAAAGAGATTGTTTTAAATATTGACGAGTTTGACATTATCGCTCCCCTTCCTCTATTTGATGTTTGGTATTCAGAAGCGGAGGCTCTTAACCCTGTTTTAGAGTATGCTCGCAACGAGGTTGAGCTAAGCGAGAGAGAGATTAAACTTAACCGCTCGGCTTGGGCACCTAAACTTTCGGCAGAGTATTCAAGAGAGTGGGATGACAATGCTAAACTTAACGGATTTAAGATTGGTATGAGTATTCCTCTTTGGGCTGATGCCAATAAGGTTAAATGGGCAAAGGCTAACGCTATTGCTACTGAGAGCCGAAAAAATGAGTTGGAGATTAATTTCTATTATCAAATCAAGAACGACTACGAAAAGAGCATCATATTGCAAAAGAGTGCAGCTGAAACAAAAGCAGCGGTTGAGCAGTTATCAAATTTGAAATATTTGGGCAAGGCTCTTGAAAGCGGAGAGATTACTATGCTCGACTATATTGTAGAGGTACAGATGTATTACGAGGCAAGGACAATGGCTTTGGATGCCGAAAGAGCATATTATATGAGTCTTGCTAAATTGTGTGCATATACTTTGTAATTTATAAGTTATTTTGACAGTAAACCCCAAAGTTTATTGATAGACTTTGGGGTTCATTTATTCCTATAAGGGCAAGTGTGATAGATCACACCCCTACTCTGCAAGTTGCAGTAATAATCATAAATGATAATTACTTGATTTCAAAAACTTGTGGAGTAGCACAAAAAGCGTTATACTCTTGAACTGTTTGGAATGTATTTGTTATGGTTGATTCCCTCTCAATATCCTCAAGTTCCAATGAATATCTTTGATTTACCTGAATTGGTAATGAGACTCCTTCAGACAAGGGATTTAATGTTACTACCATTTTCACATTATCAAAACCTTTTTCAGCCTCAAACGATACTACAAAAGGATATTTTGATACTGAGCCTCCTGATACCATATTCCCATTAATATCAATATAACTTACTGCTCCTGTTATATCTTGATGTGTCCCTTGCATAAGTTGATATTCATACTCTACATCAACATATTTTCGGTCTTCATCACATGATACTAACGCAGGGATAAGAGCAACTGCAAATATGCTCAAAATTGTTTTAATCTTTTTCATAATTCTATATATTTAATTTTCAGTACAAATAAATCTAATATTTATATTATATACAACACAATTAATTTTTATTATGTTTTTTATATATTACATATCATTTTTGGCATATAATGTTTATCTTTGTAAAAATTAGCTATAAATGAGATAAAGATGATACTCCCAAACAATATAAAAGCCTTGCTATTTGATATGGATGGTGTGATTTTCGACACCGAAGGTCTTTACTCAGAGTTTTGGAAAAAGGAACTTTTTAAATATCTCCCTGATGATCCGAAAATCTTTGACAAAGTCAAAGGCTCAACATTAAATGATATCCTTACAAGATATTTTAAAGATGATGATATCAGAACAAAGGTTGTTGCAGCTATTGATAATTTTGAGACTACAATGCCATTTTATTATATAAACGGGTTTGAGGAGTATTTCAGAAAAATTAAGGACGTCGGCTATAAATGTGCAGTTGTTACAAGTTCTAACGATAAAAAAATGGCTAATGTTTTTAACCGCCACCCAATGTTTAAGAGCCAATATGATACAATCATAACTGCTGATGATATAACTTTATCAAAACCAAATCCTCAATGTTTTTTGCTTGCAGCAGAAAGGCTTGGAGTAAAACCAGAAGAGTGCGCCGTATTTGAGGACTCTATTCATGGGCTGAATGCCGCTCGCGCAGCAGGAATGTTTGTTGTTGGAGTTGCAACATCTAACCCATACAACATTGTAAAAGAGATGTCAGATGTAGTAATAAATGATTTTAAAGAGATATAAACGTTAACAAATTAATAGTATAAAATTTTTTAACTATGAACATTTTAATTACCCATAGGGAAGTGGACCCCATAATGCTAAATATTTTCAACACTTTATCATTAAATAAAAAATATAATATATTTATTGCTATTCCTAAAGATGAAGATTCATTTCATAAAATTGAAGGGAACTGCATTAAACTATTTATGAACAGAATAAAATCTAAGTTTACGTGGAGTTCTATTAAGGATATCAGAAGAATTGTAAAAGAAAATAATATCGACATTATATTTTCAGCTGGTAGCTCTGGTTTGTCTAATGCTTTATTTGCAACAATTGGAACAAAAACTATAAATGTAGCATATAGAGGAACTCAACATAAAATCAGACTAACTGATCCTACATACTACATGGGTATTCTAAACCCTCGCGTTGATTATGTAATATGTGAAACAGAAGACATAATGCAGTCTTTATCCAAATATATTTCAAAGAAAAAACTATCATTCAGGTCAAAACCATATATGATTGAATGGATTAAGACGGATAACGATGTAACAGATGAAAATCTTCCTGAAAATTCATTCAAATTGGTATATGTTGGAAACACAAAAGGTAGACCATTCAAAGGGTTAAGCTACCTAATTGAGGCAATGATTTTATTAAATGACAAAGATATTCATCTAACCATTATAGGAGATTATAGTGATGAAGACTTTAATATGGCAAATAACAGCAAGATGAATAATAATATTCATTTTATGGGTCCTCGTTCTAATGCTATTAGTTATATAAAAAATAAAGATTTATTTGTCTTGCCTTCATTAAGAGACGCTTCTCCAAGAGTAGTCAGAGAAGCCCTCGCTTGCTCTGTACCTTGCATAGTTACAGATATACCTGGAGCAAGAGACTTAATATCTCCCCAATGCGGTATATTGGTTCCTGCAGGTAACTCTAAAGAATTGGCTGATAAAATAAAAGATTTGAAAAATAATAATAGTAAACTAAATTCCTTAAAAAGCGAATCACAGAAACATATTATAGAAAATTTTAGTGTAGAAGATTATACCAATTACATATCTAATATCTTTGATAAACTTTATTCAGAGAGAGTTAATTCATAAAAAAGTAAATCTATCAGAGAATATAATAGATTAAATATCGTAACATAAAAATCCCTTTTTGAAACTTAGTAAAGTTCAAAAAGGGATTCTATATAAAGAGGAATGGTCTTAATTTATTATTTCGTTATAAATTTTATCCTCTGCATTATCGCAGTCTCCTTATATCGTTAGTTTTCCATTAATACTCGTCCCAAGCAAGTATTCCTATATCTTCTATTGGTTTGTTAATAAAGGCATTGATATATGCTGTAGCAAGACGTGCATTTGTTAGCAATGGTATGTTGTGGTCTATTGCTGAACGGCGTATGCGGTATCCGTTTGTCAACTCTCGTTTAGTATGATTCTTTGGTATATTTACAACCAAATCTATTGCGTGGCTTGAAAGAAGGTCAAGAATATTTTCTCCCTCTTCATCGGGCCAACATACTGGATGTGCATTTATTCCGTTTGAGTTCAAGAATGCTGCTGTACCTTCGGTTGCATATAGTTTGTATCCACTCTCTGATAAAACTTTGCAAGAGTCTAACAAATCAACTTTACCACGTGCATCGCCTGACGATACTAATACTGCTTTTGATTTATCAGGAATACGATATCCTACTGAAATCATAGCATTTAACAACGCTTCATCAAAATCAGCACCTATACATCCAACCTCTCCTGTTGATGACATATCTACACCTAATACTGGGTCTGCTTTGTGAAGACGTGCAAATGAGAATTGAGATGCTTTAATTCCAATGTAATCTATATCAAATGTTGAAGAATCTGCTTTTTCAACTGGCTCTCCTAACATTATACGTGTTGCAGTTTCGATGAAGTTGCGTTTCAAGATTTTTGAAACAAATGGGAAACTACGTGATGCACGTAAGTTACACTCAATTACCTTAACATCGTTGTTCTTAGCCAAGTATTGAATATTGAATGGGCCTGAGATATTCAACTCTTTTGCAATCTTCTTGCTTATACGTTTGATGCGGCGCACTGTCTCCATATATATTTTTTGAGCTGGGAAAACAAGCGTTGCATCTCCTGAGTGTACTCCTGCAAACTCAATATGCTCTGATATTGCATACTCTATAACCTCTCCGTTACGTGCTACTGCATCAAACTCTATCTCTTTTGCATTTTGCAAGAACTCTGATACTACAACGGGGAACTCTTTTGATACTTTTGCTGCTGCTCCAAGGAACTCGTACATTGATTCGTGGTCGTAGCAAACATTCATTGCTGCTCCTGATAGTACATAACTTGGACGAATCAATACGGGGAATCCTACCTCCTCAACAAACTTGTCAATATCATCAAAACTTGTCAACTCCTTCCAACGTGGTTGGTCAATACCCAATGTATCGAGCATTGCAGAGAATTTGTGACGGTTCTCAGCACGGTCAATTGAGATTGGTGATGTTCCCAATACCGGTACATGGCGACGATACAACTTCATTGCCAAGTTGTTGGGGATTTGTCCTCCCACTGATACAATCACTCCACGTGGTGTTTCAAGGTCAATAATATCTAATACACGCTCAAAACTTAACTCATCAAAGTAAAGTTTATCACACATATCGTAGTCTGTTGATACTGTCTCAGGGTTGTAGTTGATCATTATTGATTTGTAACCCAATTTACGACATGTATTGATAGCATTTACTGAACACCAGTCAAACTCTACTGAACTACCAATGCGGTATGCTCCTGAACCAAGTACTACAATGTTTTTACCTGAGTTGTAGTCGTATGGGATTTGGTGTGCTTCTGCTCCGTAGGTTAAATATAGATAATTTGTCAAATCGGGGTACTCTGATGCTACTGTGTTTATACGGCAAACTTTTGGTGTAATGTTTAAGTTTTTACGATGTTCGCGAACACGTATCAGTTCCGGCTCAAAGTTTCCTTCGGGATTCTCAACGTAACGTGCTATCTGGAAGTCGCTAAATCCTAAACGTTTTGCCTCTGCCAATACGTCTGACGGAAGATCCTCAATACGATTGTATTTCTTTAATACAAGAGTAAAGTCTGTAATATTCTTCAAGCAGTTCAAGAACCAAGGATCTATTTTTGTCAACTCCTCGATACGTTCTACTGTATATCCCTCCTCAAATGCTTTTGCAATGGCAAAGATACGCATATCTGTTGGGTGAGAAAGAGCGTAATCCAAATCATCAAAAGAGATGTCACGATTTCCTACAAATCCGTGCATTCCCTGTCCTATCATACGAAGTCCTTTTTGGATTATCTCCTCAAAACTTTTACCTATTGACATTATCTCTCCAACTGATTTCATTGATGAGCCAATCTCACGATCAACACCTGCAAATTTTGTCAAGTCCCAACGAGGTATCTTAACAATCATATAATCAACTGAAGGTGCTACATATGCTGAGTTAGGTGTTCCCATTTCACCGATTTGGTCAAGTGAGTAACCTAATGCCAATTTTGCTGCTACAAATGCCAAAGGATAACCTGATGCTTTTGATGCCAATGCTGAACTACGACTTAAACGTGCATTAATCTCAATGATACGATAGTCGTTTGTTTCTGCATTAAATGCGTATTGTATGTTACACTCTCCTACTATACCAATATGGCGAACAACTTTCTTTGCAATTTCTTGCAACATTGTTATCTGCTCTTGTGTAAGAGATACGATAGGTGCTACAACGATACTCTCTCCTGTGTGAATACCAAGTGGGTCAAAGTTCTCCATTGGTACTACGGTGAAACAGTGGTCGTTCTTGTCGCGTATTACCTCAAACTCTATCTCTTTCCATCCTTTCAACGACTCCTCAACAAGAATTTGTTTTGAGTGTGCAAGTGCGCTATCGCATAGAGTTTTGAACTCTTCATCGTTGTTACATATACCTGAGCCTAAACCTCCAAGGGCGTATGCCGAACGTACCATTACCGGGAAACCTATACGGTGTGCAACCTCAATTGCATCTTCCATTGTCTCCACCGCTTGTGATACTGGAGTTTTTGCTGATATTTCATCAAGTTTTTTAACAAACAGGTCGCGGTCTTCGGTAATCATAATTGCCTCAACCGATGTTCCTAATACTTTTACTCCGTATTTCTCAAGTGTTCCGTTAAGGTATAACTCTGTTCCGCAGTTTAGAGCTGTTTGACCACCAAATGCAAGAAGAATTCCATCGGGACGCTCTTTTTGAATTACCTTCTCTACAAAATGAGGAGTGATGGGTAGGAAATATACTTTGTCTGCTACACCCTCTGAAGTTTGTATAGTTGCAATATTTGGGTTTATCAAAACTGTTGATATTCCCTCTTCTCTTAATGCTTTTAATGCTTGTGAGCCAGAGTAATCGAACTCACCAGCTTGCCCAATCTTTAATGCTCCTGAGCCAAGCAACAATACTTTTTTCATTTTCATCTCCATAGGTAAATATTTTTTCTAACGTTTATCTTTGATTTACGGTACTTTTATACCAACTGCAAAGATAAAAATATTCTACGATATAATTTCAATTATTCACTATCTTTTTCTACTTTTTTTATAGTTATTTTTTTTCAGCAAAAGTTTATTAAAAAATTGTAAGTTTTATGGTTTATCTTTATTGATATTAGAACTCTTTTTTTTACCTTTGTCGTTTCCAAAATTAAGAGATAAAGGTATGCCAACATCTTTAAGATTTAGAGTTATTGAAAATGCGTTCTTAAAACGCCCTGTTGAGGTCAAACTCCCAGAGGAGAGACCTTCGGAATATTTCGGAAAATATGTTTTCAATCGTGCAAAAATGCAACAATTTTTGCCAAAAGATATTTATGAAAATCTTACTAACTCAATAGACAACAACAAACCCATTAACAGAGATATTGCCGATGCTGTGGCTGAGGGTATGAAAAAGTGGGCTATCAGTATGGGTGCTACACACTACACTCACTGGTTTCACCCATTAACAGAAGGTACTGCCGAGAAACACGATGCCTTTGTGGAGCTGGACAGTGAGGGCAATATGCTTGAACGTTTGAGTGGTAAGCTACTTATCCAACAAGAGCCAGACGCTTCGAGTTTCCCAAATGGTGGCATCAGAAATACCTTTGAGGCTCGTGGTTATTCGGCTTGGGACCCCTCTTCTCCTGCTTTTATTGTTGATGATACGTTGTGTATTCCAACAGTGTTTATTGCATATACAGGAGAGTCGCTTGATTATAAGGCTCCTCTTTTAAAGGCTCTTCACGCAGTGGACAAAGCGGCTGTTGAGGTATGTAAATATTTTAATCCTGAAGTTAAAAAGGTTATTGCTTACCTTGGTTGGGAGCAAGAGTATTTTTTGGTTGATGAAGGACTGTATGCCGCTCGCCCCGACTTGCTATTGACAGGGCGTACTCTTATGGGACATGAGAGTTCAAAAAACCAACAACTTGATGACCACTACTTTGGTGCTATCCCATCGCGTGTTATTGAGTTTATGAAGGAGGTTGAGATTGAGTGTCTTAAACTTGGCATTCCTCTAAAGACACGCCATAACGAGGCTGCCCCAAATCAATTTGAGTTTGCTCCTATTTTTGAGGAGTGCAACCTTGCAAACGACCACAACCTGTTAATGATGGCAACAATGCGTAAGGTTGCCCGTAATCATGGATTCAGGGTACTGCTTCATGAGAAACCTTTCAAGGGTGTTAACGGCTCGGGCAAGCATAACAACTGGTCGCTTGGTACAGACAACGGCATAATGCTTATGTCGCCCGGTAAATCAAAGAATGAAAACCTTCGCTTTATTACATTTATTGTCAATGTTATTAAGGCGGTTTACAAATATAACGGATTGCTTAAAGCAAGTATATCTTCGGCTACCAATGCTCACCGTTTGGGTGCTGCTGAGGCTCCACCCGCTATTATATCTATATTCCTTGGCTCTCACCTTACACAGGTGCTACAACATATTGGTAGCGAGGATTTGGATAATTTAGAAGCATCTTCAAAACAGGGTGTAAATTTGGATATTCCTCAAATCCCCGAATTGCTGATTGACAATACCGACCGCAACAGAACTTCGCCATTTGCATTTACCGGTAACAGATTTGAGTTCAGAGCAATAGGTGCAGAGGCAAACTGTGCTTCGGCAATGATTGCATTAAACTCGGCAGTTGCAAAACAACTTACTGAGTTTAAACACGATGTTGATGAAAAGATTGCAATGGGCATAGATAAACAAAATGCTATTCTTGCAGTTCTTGGAGAGTATGTTAAGGAGAGTATGGATATATGCTTTGATGGTAACGGATATAGTGATGAGTGGAAACAAGAGGCTAAACGCAGAGGATTGGATTGCGAGACAAGTGTTCCTCTTATTTTTGATAACTACCTCGCCGATGCTACAATAGATATGTTCTCTTCGGTTGGTGTTATGACTAAAAAAGAGTTGGAGGCTCGTAACGAGGTTAAGTGGGAGACCTACACAAAGAAAATTCAGATTGAGGCTCGTGTTCTTGGCGACTTGGCTAAAAACCACGTTATTCCTACATCAACCAAATATCAAAGCGAACTTATTGAGAATGCTTATAAACTTAAACTTCTATTCCCCGACAAAGCCGATAGCCTTTGCGGAAAGGAGTTAACTACCATTGAAGATATAGGTACTCGTATTGAGGCTATCAAGGGATTGGTTGATGATATGATTGCCGCACGTAAAGAGGCTAACACAATTGAGGATATGCGTGAACGAGCAATTGCTTATCACGATACGGTTGCTCCCTATTTCCAAAAAATCAGAGCACACATCGACCGTCTTGAACTTGTTGTTGATGACAAGATGTGGACTTTGCCTAAATATAGAGAGTTATTGTTTATTAGATAGTTATTAGTTTTTAGATATATTAGTCCAATTGGACTAATTAGACTAATTGGTTTTATAAGAGAAACGGAGTTGCTTCAAAAAATGCAACTCCGTTTTAGCTAACGACTAAGGTGTGCGTAACGCCACAACTAAAAACTGGCAATTAATACCCCTACCCCCTACGGGTACTTCCCCTACATAAGGGGAAGAATTTGGGTTTTACATTAAACAAACAAAGAGGTTGCAACGCGTACTATTACGTTACAACCTCTTGCTTATTATTGAGTGTTATTCTAAAAACTGACAGCTAATAGCTGAAAACTGATAACTTTTGATACCCTTTTCGGCGGACACACCCCCGTCGCACAGAGCACTGTGCTCTCCAACCTTCGGCACGAATTGACATTTAGTCAATTCTAATTACTTTGTAATTACCTTGCTTGCGTGTGTCCCTACTTGCTTGGTTACAAAATTCCTAATTCCTCATTGTGGCACAGCCACGAACTAATTCCTAATTAAAACTAACAACCCTCTTAACCTTCCCCGATGTGGTTTCTGCAAATTGGGGTAGGAATTTTATCTGTTTTGGAGATTTATGTTTGGGTAGTTGCTCTTTGAGTTGCGTCAAGAGGTTTTGTTGTTTTTCATTACTCCACTCCTCTCCCTCTATTACAAGTGTACAGACCTCGCCCCAAACGGTATCGGGAGTGCCAATTATATAGAAGCGTTGTGAGATATATGGCTCTATGAGTTTTTCTATCTCCTCAGGAAATATCTTTACCCCTCCCGAGTTTATTACATTATCGTATCTGCCTCGCCATATGAAATGGGTATTATCGGTTAGAGTTACTATATCGTTTGTTATCAATCTTTTAACCGACAGGTGTGGTACATTTATTACCAAACACTCTCTGCCGTCTTGTTCAAAGGTTACTCCGTTTAGTGCAAAATACTCTTTGTCAGTTCCTATCTTACGCAATGCAACATGCGAAAGGGTTTCAGTCATTCCGTAGGTTGCGTAAGCATTTACCGATGTTTCAGAGATTTGCTTCTCGGTTGCTATATCGAGCGGAGCACCTCCTATTATGATGTTCTCTATCTTTGAGAGTTGTTGTAATGATGTGCTATCGTTTAATATATTTATCACTTGCGAAGGCACCATTGCAGAGAGGGTTATTCTGCTTTGCAATGGCTGTTGCAGTGGGTTTGATGATGGTTTCTGTTCAATCATCTCTGCTCCTGCCTCTAACCAACGTACTATCATCATTTTCCCTGCTATATAGTTGGGAGATAGTGATAACAGAAATGTTGAGGTTTGGTTGATATTAAAGAAGGCATTTGTCATTCGGGCAGATGCTCGCATATCGTTTTTTAGGAGTTGTATGGTTTTGGGCGTGCCTGTTGAACCTGATGTTTGTGCTGTCATATAGTCGCTATCACTGAACCACTCCGACACAAACTTTGCAAACTCGGGTGTTACCTCAGAGCATAATTCCTCAACAGAACGTACAATTTTACCATTTATCTTAAACTCCATTTTTATATTGCAGTTAAATCCCAATTGTGGTTTTTAGAGTGATATAGTTTATCTCCTTCAATATAGAGAGGAGATGTTATATTATTTGTATAGAGTTGCCCTGTTCC
>JAFXDI010000038.1 GCA_017521245.1 Bacteroidales bacterium | reverse complement strand
CTGCGTTCGGTAGTGCTAACTATGATGGAGATATGTGTTACATTGTGGATAATGAACCTAAGTATTATGATTTCTCAAAGTACCCATATATTCAAGATGACAATATAATTAATAAAAACCATTAAAATAATACGAGTATATGACCGAAACCAACCGCATAGAATATAAAAGAGAATTGACTCTGAACTTGATATTAAGCAAGAGGTGTGGCGATACAAGTATTTATGTGCATACGTTGATGATAGTTTCAAATTCATAAATAGCTTTATCGTTGTACCGCAAGTGCTCATGAACTACTCATGATAGTGTCCATGATGGCACCCAGTCGGAACCTAGTCGGCACCTAGTTGATATAAGGGTGTACAAGTTAGTGCATAAGTTGTTCATAAGCTAATTTAATGATACTACCATGCAAGTGACCATGCAAGTGCTCAACCTATCATATAATATGCAAAAACCTCACTTTTTCTATATTTTATGATAGGTTGAGGTGTGAGCGACATTAACCCAAATATGCAATTATCACTGATAGTATAATATGTAAAGTAGGGATTCCGAACTGAGGTGGAGCAATAACGGGAGATTACGTTCGTTGCGATTCTTTAACGACAAAAATAATACAAACCGAGAGCAAAGATAAACTTGTTTAAACTATGCCGAGGTGCAGCTTATTTTCGCGGGAACCGCAAAGATATAGAGCCATTTAGAAATGGAACTCATTTTCTGGTGGCACCACAGCAAAGAAACAAGAAGAGCAATTTCGATTGAAATTGTTCTTCTTGTTTTATGACACTATTCATAAACTTCCTATGCAGGTTGTTTATTAGCATTTCGTATTACTATATATCTTCATCAAAGAAGTTATTATTGGCTACATCTGCACTAAAATCAGGTCTGGCAATACGAGAATAAAGACGCTCACGGCTTCTATTTACATGATCCGTCATATCCATAGTGCCTACACATGTAGTCTCAAATTTCATTACATTGTTAATGGAAATAGTTGCAGCAAACGCCTCTACATCATGATTGGCTCCAATATAAGCAAATACCCAACCTTTTGCCTTAAGTTCATCAACAAGAGCCTTAATAGCATAGCCATTGTACTCTTTTGAAGCATTCTCATATCCATCTGTAACAACAGTTACCAACACTTTGTCTTCTTCTGCAACTTTCTTGCCAAGAGAATTTAATGAAATACCCATAGCATCATACAATGCTGTGCAACAATCAGGCTTATAAGTTTTTGCATTAAGTTCTGGAACCTCATCTACAGGTACACATTCATAAAGAGTCTTTACATCATTGTTAAATGTCACAAGGCTCACATAGTGGTACTGATCTTCATGTCTCTTCTGAGCCGATCGAATAGTCTGAATTGTTTCGTTTATGTTATTAATAGCCTCTCTCTTAATGCTCTGCATAGAGCCACTCTCATCAATAATGATGAGATTAAAAATTTTTGTTTTCATAGTTCTGTTATTAATTAAATTGGTTTGGCTTGATATAACGCTTGCTCAGCAATTCTTAGAGCCTTCTCATCGAGTTTTGCTTGTTTAATCATACCCCAAATCTGTGCAATGACAACAGGAGAGAAAAAACAGGCAGAGATAACTGTTGGAAGAAACTGTTGCTTGAATATGCTAACTCCAGCTTCAAAGAGGATATTTCCTTCTTGAGTAGGTTTCATTGTAATCTTCAAGGCTGAACGAAGTCCAAGAGCCACTTTAACGAATCCTCCTTTAGTGATGCAAACTTCTTGTCCGTTAGCAAGATTATTAATTCTTACTTCATAACCATCGGCAGCAAATGCCTGACGAACTCGTTCGGCAACAGTAGGTATTAGCGAAGCGTTGCCATAAATAGTCTTCTTTGTAGTAAATACTCCCATAGTAATAATTAGTTTATTTACTACAATAGAGCAAAATAATAGCGTAATCTATCATCTAATGCAAAGAAATATATTATGTAATCTCTGCAAATTTGAATAGTTTCTTAAATTTAGTTACCATTTTAAACAATTTTACACCTATTTTTTAGTTATATATAAGGTACTTGTTGTTAAAAGTATTTGAGAGTAATTAAAAAATGGGCCGATACAAAATAATATTGATTTTAATCTTTATAATGGGTATAACCTCAAAGGGTTACGCTCAATACGATGCACAGTTTAGTCAATATTGGGAGTTGCCCTCGTACTACAATCCCGGAGCAGTTGGAGCTACCGACAAACTAAATATTCATGGAGCAACTCGCCAACAATGGGTGGGAATGCCAGGTGCTCCAAAAACTTTTCTTATAATGGGAGATATGCCCTTCACTCTGTTTAAACAACAGCATGGAGTGGGAGCAATAATTGCAACCGAGAAGATAGGTCTATTCTCAAACACCTCTATTGGGTTACAATACTCTTTTAAGGTTAAACTATTAGGCGGGCAACTTGGACTTGGACTTCAATTAGGACTTATAAATCAAGTGTTTGATGGAACTGAAGTATATATTCCAGAGAGCGAATACCACAACCAAACCGACGATGCTATTCCAACTGCCGAAGCAAAGGGAATGGGTTTTGATTTAGGATTTGGCATACACTATACTCACAAATATTTTTGGGCAGGGATTTCGGCACAGCACCTCACCTCTCCCACTATAACATTTGATGAAAAATACGAAACTTATATACCTTCTTCATATTATTTTTTAGCTGGAGGCAATATTCCGTTTAAAAACTCGTTAATCATATTGCAACCCTCTTTGTTGTTGAAGACCACATTTCAAACATTTCAGATTGAGTTTGGGGCAACTGTTAAATACAACAAATTTATATGGGGAGGTCTATCGTACCGCTTAAACGATGCTCTTATATTTATGATAGGAGGAGAATGGAAAGGCATAAGACTTGGATACGCCTACGATTATGCTCTCTCTGACATTGTTAAGGCAACCAGCGGTAGCCACGAAGTATTTTTGGGTTATAGCATGAAACTTGAATTGGGAAAGAAAACAAAAAATAAACATAAAAGTATAAGACTACTCTAACACTCATAAAGTTGAATGAAGAGTAAAAACTTTAAAAGTATGAAAAAACTATTTTTTATAGCAGCGTTAATAGCATTGGTTACCTCATGTGCTCCAACATCATCGGGAGGAAACGGAGGCGAACTTGTTGGCGTAAGAGCAATGGCGTGGGGCGAACCTACTCCATACGGAATGGTTCTTGTTGAGAGAGGATCGTTTACTGTTGGTTGTTCTGAAGAGGACTCTATTTGGGGTACTCCTAAAAACGACAAACCAATATCGGTTGAATCGTTTTGGATGGATGAAACCGAAATTACCAATGGCAAATACAAACAATTTTTATTCTGGGTACGCGACTCAATCATTCGCGAACGCCTTGCCGATCCCGCATACGGAGGTAACGAAGCATTCAAGATTGAGGAAGACCGCGAAGGTAATCCCGTTAAACCTTACCTAAACTGGGCAAGAGCAATTCCTTGGAAAAACCCAACTGAGGATGAGGCTCGTGCTATTGAAAGTGTATATAGAATAAATCCTATAACCGGTCAGAAAGAGTTGGATCCTACTCAAATGAATTATCGTTATGAGATATTCAACCATACTGAGGCTGCTAAACGTAAAAACCGTCTCGACCCAACTCGTCGTGTATTAAATACCGACATAAAACCTGACCTTGAGGCTGAGATTATTATATCAAAAGATACAGCATTCCTCAATGATGACGGGAAAATTATTACTGAGACAATTGTTCGCCCTTTAAGCAGCGAATTTGACTTCCTAAATACTTATATTGTTAACATCTACCCCGACACTACTGCTTGGGTAAACGACTTTGATAATGCTTACAACGAGCCATATATGCGTCTCTATTTCTCTCATCCTGGATATAACGACTATCCTGTTGTTGGAGTTTCATGGGAACAAGCAAATGCATTCTGTGCTTGGCGTACACAATATCTAATATCTTCTCTTCAAACCCCATTCATTGAGCCATACCGTCTTCCAACAGAGGCTGAGTGGGAGTATGCAGCAAGAGCAGGTATGAACGAAAATAAATACCCTTGGGGTGGAGATATTCCTATGACCGAGAAAGGTTGCTTTAATGCAAACTTCAAACCTCAAGAGGGAAATTACGTAAAAGATGGTAATTTGATTACATCAAACGTAGCCACATTCCCACCAAACGACTTTGGTTTGTACGATATGGCAGGTAACGTATCAGAATGGACATCTACAGCTTACAGCGAGGGAGGAATGGCATATACAAGCGATATGAATCCCGACTACAAATACAATGCAGCAAAAGAGGATCCATATCAAATGAAGAGAAAAATCATACGTGGTGGTTCATGGAAAGATGTATCAAACTTCATACGTTCCGACATTAGAATGTGGGAGTATCAAAACGAACAACGCTCTTACATAGGTTTCCGTTGCGTTCGCACTCAAGTAGGTTTTGCAAAAGGACGCAAATAGTATCAATAACTCAAAAAGTGAACAACAATGAAAAACGAAAAATTTCAATCATATAAGTTACGTTTTAAAGAATTCGTAGCAAGTGAGAAAGGCAAACGCTTTTTCAACTTTGCATACAGTATAGGAGCAGCAATAGTTATTCTTGGTGCTTTATTTAAAATCTTGCACCTTGCCGGAGGTAACTTTATGCTATCGTTAGGTATGGGTATTGAGGTATTGATGTTTATATTAACAGCGTTTGATGCCCCTGCTAAAGAGTATAAATGGGAAGAGGTATTTCCTGTTCTTAAAAGCAACGATCCCAACGATCGCCCTGAGTTTAAAGGCGGTGGCGGTGGTGGCGGTTTCGTAGGGAATATGCCTATTGGAGTAAACACTGGCGAAGGTACTACTGCAAATATGCAAGAGGGTACAGCAGTTGGTGGAGGAACTATAATAATTGGCGGAGGTGCAATGCCATACGTATCGCCCGAAGACGCAAAACGTACAGCAGGAATCCCATCGGATATTCAATTAGATGAGACAGACACTCAATCTCTATCTCAAAGCATACAGAGATTATCAACTGCTGCCGAGCAACTATCTAAAATGGCAGAGTTGACTTCGGCTACTCAAAACTACTTGGAGCAACTATCTGCTATTTCAAATCAAATGGAGCAATTCAAGAGAGCAACAGAATCTCTAACACAAGTTTCTAATGTTCTTTTGGAATCGTACCGTAACATTACTGACAACTCAGACAATATAACTTCACACTCTCAAGGTTATGTTACTCAAATGGAAGATTTGAATCGCAACCTTGCTGGTTTGAATACTATTTATGAGATACAATTGAAGAGCATTAGTTCTCAATTAGATAATATTGACAGAGTAAATATAGGTTTAAGAACTATTCGCGATATGTACGAGAGTTCTGTTGACGATAGCACTCGTTACTGCAAAGAGACTGAGCGTATGACAACATATATGTCACAACTCAACTCAGTATATGAGAATATGTTGGCAGCCATGACAGTTAATATGTATAACAATCCTATGGCCGGATTAAGACCTCAAAGTTCAACTCCAAAGAAAAACGAGGAAGATAATAGCGATAAAGAATAGGTTTTTATACCAATTATAAAACAATAGAGATATAAATAAAATGGCATCGAACAACTATTCAAATATGACGCCGAGGCAGAAGATGATAAATCTGATGTACATTGTGCTAACTGCCATGCTTGCCCTAAATGTTTCAACCGACGTGTTGGATGGTTTCAGACAAGTGGAAGATAGCCTTGCACGTTCAACAGAGAATGCCTCTCAACAAAACGAAGCCCTATATGGAGAGTTGACCGATTATAATATTACCAACCCTGAAAAATCGGGTGCTTGGTACAGCAAAGCAACTGACGTTCGTAACCGCACTAAAGAGCTAGTAAACTATATTGACTCTTTAAAAGTTTCAATCGTGAAACAAGCAGACGGAAGAGACGGTGATGTTAACAACATTATACGAATGGATGATTTGGAAGCGGCATCACACATTATGTTATCTCCTGCAAAGGGACAAGGTAAAAAACTTCGTACATCACTAACCGAGTATGCCGATTATGTTACCCCTATGGTTAACGACTCAATTAAACGTAAAGTTATCAGCGACTACCTATACCCAGTGGCTCGTAACAAAGAGGGGTTGATTAAGAACAAAACATGGGAGGAGGAGACTTTTGAAGGAATGCCTGTTGCTGCAGCAATTACAGTTCTTACAAAACTACAAAACGACATACGTTATGCCGAGAGCGAAATTCTTCACATATTGCGTAACAATATTGATGAGGGCGACGTAAGGGTAAACCGTATGGATGCATACGTTATCCCAGTATCAAAAACCGTTATGCGTGGTAGTTCATACTCAGCAAACATAGTATTGGCCGCAGTTGATACCACTCAAGTTCCAACAATATTTATTGAAGACAAAGAGTTGGATAAAGAGAAGAATGGTTTATATGAGTTTATATGTAACCAAACAGGAGTATTCAGTTATAGCGGATATTTAGAGGTTGCAGCAGGAGACGGCTCACTTCTTCGCCATCCTTTCACCTCATCATATACTGTTATAGAGCCTTCGGCAACAGTCTCGGCAACTATGATGAACGTGCTTTATGCAGGGATTGAAAACCCCATAAGCATATCAGTACCGGGTATCCCAAACAATGCAATATCAGCATCTATGACAAACGGAACATTAACTCGCTCAGGTAATGGATGGATTGCAAAACCCAAGAAAATTGGAGAAGATGTAACAATCTCGGTTATAGCAAATATGGAGGGACGCACACAAACTGTTAGTCAAACAGTATTTAGAGTAAGACAACTCCCCGATCCTATGCCTTTCATAACCTACAAAGACGACAAAGGTAATACTCAACGCTATCGCGGAGGAAAACCAATTAGCAAGGCGCTTCTAGTTAAAGCACCGGGTATAGAGGCTGCAATTGATGACGGACTTTTGAATATATCATTTAGAGTATTATCGTTTGAGACAGTAATATTTGACTCAATGGGAAATGCAATGCCTGAGGTATCAAACGGAGCACAATTCTCTGACCGACAAAAGGCGGCAATTAAAAAGTTATCTCGTGGCAAACGCTTCTATATATCAAAAGTAAAAGCAATAGGCCCCGACGGCATAGAGAGAACTATATCACCTATTGAGGTATTTGTAAACTAATAACGCTACTGAAATAAATATTCACTAAATATGAAACGTACTATTAAAATTTTAACAGCACTATTGCTTGTTGCAATCTTTGCAATTCCCGAAGTTGACGCACAAACTCGTGCCTCTATTAAGAGCGGCAGTGCAAGAAAAAAAGAAGAGAGTAACAGTTCTCTTTCAGTAAGAGCGCAAAATCTATATGAGAAAGAGGCTCTATCTCCGGCAGATATACCATGGAATCGTATAATTTACCGTTCTCTTGACCTTAAAAAAGAGAAGAATCTACCTCTATACTATCCTGAGGAGAGTACCGAAGAACAAGAGAACCTATTCCGTCTTATTATGAAACTATTGGCAGACGGGCAAATAGTTGTTTATGAATATCTTGATGGTAGAGAGATATTTAACGAGAAGTATCAAGCCAACGTAAAAGAGACTCTTGATCGTTTCCATATAATTTACGAAGAGAGTGCTTCACAAACAGGAAGAAAGGTAAAATATACTATCGATCCAAGTGATGTTCCTGCAAACGAAGTTCTTTCGTACTACATTAAAGAGAAGTGGGTATTTGATCAACGCAACTCAGGTGTAAAATGCGAAATTGAGGCAATTTGTCCTATCTTGCACCGCACCGATGATTTTGGAGGCGAAGCAATAAAATACCCCATGTTCTGGGTAAAATACTCTGACATTCGCCCCTATATGGCACAACAGTACATTTTAACAAGTAGCGAGAACAATGTTCGCAACTACACATTTGACGACTTCTTTAAATTGCGTATGTTCGAAGGAGAGATTTACAAAACTATGAATCTTCGCAATATGTCGCTAATGCAACTTCACCCTGAGCAAGCAGCACAAGATAGTGCACGACAAGAGATTGAGAAACAACTTCAAAGTTTTGAGAAAAACTTATGGGTAAAAAATCCAGAAGAGATAGAGCAAGAGAAGGCAGCAAAAGAGGAGAGCAAAACTACTGAGCAAACAGTAAGTGAGAAGAAAGAGAAACCCGCAAAAGAAGAAGTAGCACCTACTCGCTCAACACGAGGCACTGAGAGTGTTAAAACATCATCAACAAAAAGCAGTAGTTCTAAGTCAAAAAGTAGTAAACCCAAAAGCAGCAGTTCAAAAAGCAAATCATCAAAATCTGCGGCACCTGTTCGCTCAGTACGAAGTACTAAATAGGAGTTATTAGTTTTCTTATATTGATAAAGAGGCTGACTAAAAATCCGTAACGGCTTTTAGTCAGCCTCAGTTTTATTTAGTTGCAAGTATAGAAGGGCAAGAACACATAAGACTCAAACAAAAAAACTCTATCTATAATCTTTGAGCAATATCTGTAATTTTTGACGCATGTAAAATATTCTGCTCTTTACTGTTCCAACAGAGAGATTTAATACTTGTGCAATTTCAGAATATTTTAATCCTGCAATGAGCATTGAAAGTAGAACTTTATGCTCTTCCGAGAATGTTGCTATGATGCGATTAATATATTGAACCTCTAATCTGCTCTCGGGTGTTTCGGTATCTGCTACATTCTGCAAATCATTCAGGGAATAGAGCTCTTCTGTATTATTTGTTATTGTTTTAGTATATGAGTTTCTGTGGTAGTTGTTAAAGAATATATGTTTCATAATAGTAACCATCCACCTTTAAGATTGGTATTCTCAATGTATTTATCCTTATTGTTGAGAACTCTTAATAGTGTTTCTTGCAAAAGATCCTTTGCATCATCAATATTTGATGTAAGAGAATAAGCATAGATATATAATACTCCTTGTAGTTCTAAAACCCTCTTCACAAACAGATCTCCACTTTCATTCATTACTGCACTTTTTAATATTTCTTATACAGAACAATTTAAAAACAAAAAAGTTCATTCGTTCTACAATTTTTTTTGATGAAAGTTTTTAAATCTCTGAAATACAGCGAGAAAAAATTGTAAATAATTTATGGATTTATATTCTGAACTTTGGGTATAAATATAATAAATTATAGCGGACTAAATAAAAAGAGCAAATTATTTTACAAATATTATGAACAAAACAAAGGTCGTTACAAAGCATTGCTTGACGATAAATAATTAAGCAATATATTTGAAGAATGTAACTTTAATAAATATGAATTGCAAGGGATAAAAAAAGAGCAACTTTTGAAGTTGCTCTTTTGTGCGGATGACGGGACTCGAACCCACACGTCTCTCGACACTAGATCCTAAGTCTAGCGCGGCTACCAGTTACGCCACATCCGCATTTGTGGTGATCAGTAATTCTGATTTCCGACTGCAAAGATAATAAAAAATATTCAATTACAAATAAATTACCATAAAAATATTTTATTTATCAAATAAGTTATCAATTATAGACCTATTGATTAATAAGTTAAAGAGAGATAAGAATCTTCAAAGAACAAATATAATAATTGCACACGATGTTTTAAAGAGCAATTTGAGGGAGTATTTATAAAATAATACCGCACCCATCATAAAACAGAGTGGAATCTACCCCAATTTAAAGGAAACAGAACGAGGAATTTAAAGGTATTTGCATTATAAATAATAGGGAGCACAAATTGGTCTGCAAGTCAATTTTATTTGCTATGCAAATGCTTTGTCTGTGCCCCTACATTATAGTGTAAATAGGGCATTCAGTGCTTCGTACAAAAAGAGGGTGCAGAAAAATTTCTGC
Source organism: Bacteroidales bacterium (assembly GCA_017521245.1). Lineage (NCBI taxonomy): Bacteria > Pseudomonadati > Bacteroidota > Bacteroidia > Bacteroidales > Bacteroidales bacterium. The sequence goes on along the minus strand of JAFXDI010000038.1, from coordinate 2,595 downwards.
ACCCTCGTAAAGTTATTTTCTTGCTTTATTATCGGTTTCTAACAACTACCCGCTGGGCGGTTGTAGTTACGAAACCAACAACTAAAAACTAAGAACTATTTCTTCGCTACTTTCATAACTTTAAGAAGACCACCCTCACCTTTAACTTTGATGAAGTAGATTCCAGCCTCACCATCAACAGGAATATTGATTACCTCACCTGCTGTTGCTGCTACTGAAGCTTGGTTAAGCATACGTCCAGCGTTGTCGTAAAGTTCTACTGTATAGATACCTTCCTCTACGAAACTTACATATACCTCATTCTCAAATGGGTTGGGGAATGCTTTCATCATCTCCTCTACCGCCACATCCTCAACTCCTGTTGGGTATATAGTTACAACATCAATAGTTCTTGTGTCTGAACCCCAACCATTGCTAAGAGTTAATGTTGCAGTATAATCTCCTGCCTCTGCATATATAACTTTTGCATTTCCTGCATCTTTATTTCCTTCTGAAGAAATTAAACTTGCTTTTTTCAATTTCCAAGATGGTAATGTCTCAATCTTATAGTTTGTTCCTGAGATAAATGGAGCTCCGGCAGCAAAAGATATTGATTGAGGCATATATTGGTTATTACCTTGAGAAATTGTCTTAATCTCATAAGTTCCTGATACAAGGTCCTTATTATAACCTATACTCTTTATGGTATTATCAGATTGTGCTTCACTTTCAAAGTCCCAATATCCGATAAAGTCTGAATCGCTAACTGATGAAGATTGATGTTGCATTGACCCTTTAACCTCAGAAGCTGTAAGAGCTTTCTTATATAAACGAACCTCATCGATTGTACCATCAATACCTGCACGGTTAAATGCATTACCACCAATCATAATTACATTTGATGAAAGCCATGGGTAAACAACTCTTCCTGTAGGAACAGCTCCCTCGCTTACCTTCTTACCATTGATATATAAAAGCATTGTTCTATTAGATGTATAACCCATTACCAATGCTACATGATACCATGTATCTGTTTTGAATTGGAAATCTTGTGAAACAGGAACAACGATACCTGTATTTGCTTGTCCATCTCTGTATGAGAAAGATAGAGTTCCTTCAGGTATTGTATTTCCATTATCATCTTTGCTTTCACCTGTACCTATTGTACTCCAGATGAATCCCCAATCACTATCAGGCCATCCTGTTGCTGCCGAACGGATATTCAAGAATTGAGTTCCATCAACACCATGGTTGAATTTATTGATATAGATCCAGAAAGTCAATGTAAATTGTGTTTGGTCATTGAATCCAAGTTGAGAAGCAGGGATACCGAATGCTTTCTCTCCAAGAGCCATACCGCGTGATACATATCCGTCAGCATCAGAGCGTCCTGTATATGAGAATGTAGCCTCTTCGCCTTCCACTACCCAATCTTTACCATTTGGTCCGCTCATTGTTAGAGTTTTGATTTCGGGCATTGCTCCTACCTCTGCTGGAGAAATTTGGATCTTACCGCGATATATCTCTGTTGTTCCTTTCATTGTCAAATACAAGTCATAGATTCCCTCTTCGCTTAACGATGTTGTAAATGATTTTGCATTGAATGTTCCTTTTACAGCGTCGTTCTCTGAGGCTTTAATTACCCATGTTGCTGCCGCGTGTGTTGGATCGTCAAATGCTACTGTAAACTTCTCGCCTGCTTTGATGATTGGTTTATCTATTGAGAATCCTTCAACTGTTTGGTTAGCAGGTACGCTCATATATGAACTCCAGCTAATTGTACTCTCGCTCTTACCATCTAAAGATACTGCACTTACTCCTACTCGGATTCTTCCGCCTTTTTCAAGATCGTAAGGTGCTCCAACCACGTATGCTGCCCACGATGTTGTTGAGGTACACAATACTGCTTCTCCTCCTTCTTGTTGTGTGTAGATTTTATAGTACCATGTATTGACATCTGCGTTATAAATTGATTGATATGATTGACGTCCTGATGAGTTTTTATCGTGTGCTGTCATATCAAATACAACTTTTACGTCAACACCTTTGTAGTTACGAGCCATTGTTTTTGATGTCTTAATTGTTGGCGCTCCTGGTGTTGTAGATGTTCCGCGAGTTAAAGATATTTCACCAATCAACACTTTGAAATCTGATGTTGTATTAGTAAATCTCAATCCAAGTTGAGCTAATGTTTGTCCGTCTAATTTCAAACCATTACGGTTGGCAACTTTAATAGTCTTAACCTCCCACTCGTCATTTGCTTCTGCATTTGATACTATTGTTCCTGCAATCTCTGTTGTAGGTGCAGCTTCAGTTGATGTGGTTAATGCTATTGTTCCTGATCCTGAAACAACTTTATAACGAATGGTGAAAATATCGTTATTCACCAAAGGATATTTTGTCTTGAATAGTTGCAAGTAGGCTTTGGTTGTTGCTCCTGTAATTTGCAAACATGAACCTCCAAACCATGCATCATCCCATGTGAACTCTGCTGTCATATCTGTTGAAGCATCTGTGGCATTTTTTCCCATAAAGTTCTTTGTCCACCACCAACGCCATGAGGGCAAATAGTCTTGCATTCCTAGGTTGTACCACTCTTGATTGAAGGTTGTTACG
>JAFXDI010000037.1 GCA_017521245.1 Bacteroidales bacterium | reverse complement strand
TATTTTTTCTCTTATGTCTTGGATAGAGTTACCTCTAACCAATTACAAAGTTAGTAAAATCATACTAATGTGCAAATATTTATCAGTTATCAGTTGTTTGTTGTCAGATAAGATTAAAAAAAATTGAAATAAATAATACAGATATGAAACTGAACGCAACAAACCCCAACACGCAGGTGCAGTGTCTACACTCACAAAAAAAGCGATAGTAAGGTTACTCACTATCGCTCTCAAGATGTTCTTTACGGACGTGGCAGGCCACGTCCCTACAATAAATATTTGATTTACAAATCTTCTCCATTTGCTTTATTATATCCATTGTCATAATACATTGTAATATAATATTTTCCTCTAAGCTCTGAGATCATAAACCATACTGTTTTTTTAGCTAGTATGTATTCGGCATACTCAAGTCCTAATGTCTGCAGTTCATCTTCAGGGAGATTAAAAAATTCCTCTGGTGTATACCTACTAAATGCGAATGATTCCATTTCTTTAGCGGACGTAATAGAATCACGTTCTACGGGTTTCTGATAAAATACAGCCTCATATCTCTTTTTATTTACCATCATTTCATACCCTATATCCTCATCTTCAAAAATTGTTTGGTCATCCAAAGATATATATTTGGTATTATTTGCAAATTGGCGACATAGATTATTAAATCTTATTTTTATATCTGCTTCATTAATAATATTTTTATCGCATATCATAATACGATATACCTTATTATTATTGGTTCCCACATAAACAATTACATCATACCCATTAAACTCTCCCTCTAAAACATCTTTATCATAAGAAGTACTAACAAAACCTTTTTCTTTTAGTTTTTGTATCATATCGGATTTAAATCCATCAACTGGAATTCCTAAAAACTTAGTTACATCACTTTGCGCATACAACGCAACTGACGCAATCAATAAAACGAAAATTGACAGAATCTTTTTCATAGGTCAAACTTTACACCCCTCAGTTCCAAAAGGTTTTTATTTAAACATAAAAAGCGTGGAACTGCAATGCCACATTCTAAGTCGGAGGTCGTAGGAATAACCCTTATTCAGAGGATATGATAATAGCAGCCCACGCATACACGTGAGAAACCATTACACTTTGTCTCTCTGAATAGTCTTGAATTTCCTACGTTCCCGACTTTGAGATAAGCATAACGCTTCTTTTATTTTTTCTCTTATGTCTTGGATAGAGTTACCTCTAACCAATTACAAAGTTAGTAAAATCATATTAATGTGCAAATAATCATATATTATCTGCGGATAGAATGTCCAAAATAATCTAATTGAAGAAAATTTTCATGGAGGACGTGGCAGACCACGTCCCTACTAAAAATCGAAATAAATGGTGCAGATATGAAACTGAACGCAACAAACCCCAACACGCAGGTGCAGTGTCCACACTCACAAAAAAGCGATAGCAAGGTTACTCACTATCGCTTATATATTCTCTCAAAAAGGTTAATCAAAGCTAACAACTAAAAACTACCCAAAGGGCGGCATTAGCCGACAACTAACAACTATTTTTGACGCATAAATATATTAATAGGACTTCCCGAAAAATTCCAACGTTGACGGATTTGATTTTCGAGATAGCGTTTGTATGGCTCTTTTACCCACTGTGGCAAGTTACAGAAGAAGATAAAAGTTGGCACATACGAGCCTTTTAACTGGGTTATATATTTTATCTTTACATATTTTCCTTTGTGCGCTGGTGGTGGATATGCCTCAATGGCGGCAAGTATCTCTTCGTTTAGTCGTGCAGTTGGTATTTGCTGACGGCGGTTTTCAAATACTTGTGCGGCACACTCAAGTACTTTAAATATGCGTTGTTTGGTTAGGGCTGATGTGAAGATGATTGGGAAGTCGGTGAAAGGGGCAAAGCGGTTGCGAATTGCCTCTTCAAATGCTTTGATTGCTTTTTGACTTTTGTCTTCTACTAAGTCCCATTTGTTTACGCACACTACTAATCCTTTTTTGTTTTTCTGGATTAGAGAGAAGATGTTCATATCTTGTCCCTCTATTCCGCGTGTTGCGTCAATCATTAATACGCATACATCAGAGTCTTCTATCGCTCTGATTGAGCGAATTACTGAGTAGTACTCTATGTCTTCGGTTACTTTTCCTTTTTTACGTATTCCTGCGGTATCGACAAGGTAAAAGTCGAATCCGAATTTTGTGTAGCGTGTGTGTATTGAGTCGCGTGTTGTTCCTGCTATATTGGTTACTATGTTGCGGTCTTCTCCTATAAATGCGTTGATTATTGATGATTTTCCTGCATTAGGACGTCCTACTACGGCTATGCGTGGTACGTTCTCCTCAATTGTCTCTTCCTCTTTTTTTGTAAATTTTGAGATTATTTCATCAAGCAGGTCGCCTGTTCCCGAGCCGTTTGCTGCCGAGATACTGAAAGGATCGCCAAGTCCGAATGAATAGAATTGTGCCGATGTGTATTGCCACTCGTTACTGTCTATTTTGTTTGCTACTACTATTACGGGTTTTGTGGTGCGTCGTAGGATAGCTGCTACACGGTCATCAAGGTCAGTTACTCCTGTTATTGCATCTACTACAAATAGGAGTACGTCTGCCTCTTCAATGGCAATGGATACTTGTTTGTTGATTTCATCCTCGAATATATCGTCAGAGTTTACTACCCAACCGCCTGTATCAATGATTGAGAATTCGTTTCCACACCACTCTACTTTTCCGTATTGGCGGTCGCGTGTAGTGCCTGCCTCTTCGTTTACTATGGCTCTACGGGTGTTGGTGAGTCGGTTAAAAATTGTTGACTTGCCTACATTGGGGCGTCCTACTATTGCTACTAAATTTCCCATAACTATTCTTGTGAATATCCGAAGTTTTTTAATTTACTTAATTTGTTTCGCCAATCTCGTTCTACTTTTACGTATAGTTCGAGATATACTTTTTTACCAAAGAAGGTCTCAATGTCTTTTCGTGCCAACATTCCTACGCGTTTTAGCGAACTGCCTCCTTTGCCTATTATTATTCCTTTTTGTGAATCGCGTTCTACATATACCACAGCCATTATGTGTATTGTGGTTTCGCTCTCATCAAATTTTTCCACTACTGCTTCTACCGAATAGGGTATCTCTTTGTCGTATGTTAAGAGTATCTTCTCTCGTATTATCTCAGTTACAAAGAAGCGGGCAGGACGGTCGGTTAAAGCGTCTTTGTCAAAGAATGGTGGCGAGGGTGGCAACATCTCTTGTATGCGTTTTAAGAGGTAATCTACATTGAATTTTAGTGATGCAGATATGGGTATTACCTCGGCATTTGGGAGTATTGTTCGCCACTTGCTTACTATCTCCTCTAAGTCGGTTTGATTTTTTAATAAATCTATTTTATTGATTATGAGTATCACATTGTTTTCTTGTGCTACTCGTGCCACAAAGTCGGGGTTTTTGTCGGGTGTCTCAACAACATCGGTTACATATAATAATACATCGGCATCTACTAAAGCCGATTTTGAGAAGTCGAGCATTGCCTCTTGTAGTTTGTATTTGGGCGATAGTACTCCCGGTGTATCAGAATAGACTATCTGCATATCAGGTGTGTTAACTATTCCCATTATACGGTGGCGTGTTGTTTGTGCCTTTGAGGTTATAATGGATATACGCTCCCCTACCAACGAGTTCATCAGTGTTGATTTTCCCACGTTGGGATTTCCTACTATATTTACAAATCCTGCTTTGTGTTGTTTATTCTCGCTCACTTGTATATTTTTTATGCGATTCAAATTTATAAAAAAAGTTGCATAAAAGGTTGTTTTTGTTCTCTTATTCTCTTACTGTTTGTTTACGAGTAAGCGAGTAGCAACAAACTTCAACGCCTTATGCAACTTCTTTGTTTTTATTTTTTAGTGTCGTATGCCCACTTAATGTATGTTGAACCCCATGTAAATCCTGCTCCAAAGGCTGTTAACAAAATGTTATCGCCTTTTTTAAATTTGTCTTCCCATTGTGCCATACACAAAGGTATTGTTGCAGAACTTGTGTTTCCGAAGTTCTCGATATTCATTATTATCTTCTCTTGTGCTATGCCTAATCGTGAGCCTATTGCCTCTATTATTCGGGCATTTGCTTGATGTGGTATAAACCAGTTTACCGAGTCGTTTGTGAGTTGGTTTCGAATCATTATCTGTTTATACACGTCTATCATATTTGATACGGCATATTTATATACGGTTCTTCCCTCTTGATACAGGAAGTGTTCTCCTCTATCTATTGCTCCGTAGGTTATTGGTTGTGCCGAACCTCCTGCCTTCATCATTAGGTAAGGTATTCCCTCTCCGTCGGTGTGTAATAGAGTATCTACTACTCCTACATCTTCGTATGTTGGTTCAAGTAATACTGCTGCGGCAGCATCTCCAAACAAAGGACATGTTGCTCTGTCTTGATAGTTTACCATCGAAGACATCTTCTCTGCACAAACTACTATTACTTTCTTATATAATCCGGAGTTTATATATGCCTTTCCGATTTGCAATGCTACTACGAATCCGGTACATGCTGCTTGAATATCGTATGCAAAACAGTTTTTTACTCCCGAACGGTCGGCTATTACTGCTGCTGTTGCAGGAAATCGGTAATCGGGATTTGATGTTGCACATATTATTACCTCTACTTCATCAGTTGTTGTCCCTGTTTTTTCGAGAAGTAAATCTACGGCTTTTGAACCCATATATGACGAACCTAAGTTTTCACCTTTTAGTATGCGTCGCTCTTTTATTCCTACGCGTGAATATATCCACTCATCGGTAGTGTCAACCATCTTGGTTAAGTCCTCGTTGGTTAGCTTGTCCTCAGGAACATACGCTGCTACTCCAGTTATTGCTGTATTTATTTTCTTCATGAATGGTTCTTCTTTTTGATAAAAAATGCCCTAAGAGTTGATAAAACCCTTAAGGCTTTAATAATCATTTGTTTTTACTGCTCGTCTCTACAATGCTCTTCATTGTATTGTTATACTCGCAGTTTTTTGTTTGTCGCCTTTCTTATTGTAAAGGGACAAATCATTAAACAGCCGCTGTCTCAATAGCAACTTTTCCGCGATAGTAACCACACTCGTTGCATACTGTGTGATAAACGTGCCATGCTCCACAGTTAGGACATACTGCCATTGTTGGTGCAAGTGCTTTATCGTGAGTACGACGTTTTGCTGTTCTTGTCTTTGATTGTTTTCGTTTAGGATGTGCCATTTTTATTTAATTATTTAGTTATTATCTATTAATTTCTTTAATTCACTCCATCGCGAGTCAACGGGTTCTCCCTCTTCTTGACTCTCTTTTGCTCCACTATATTTTTGCAAAAGTGATTCCATTTCGCTATTGCACTCTCCTTCGGCGTGAGTGCATGTTATTGGCAACTCAAGTGCTACAAATTCATATAGATACCACGCAAGGTCTATCTCGTTGCAATCTTCAGTTATTACCAATTTGTCGCCTTCATCAACATTCTCTTTTCCGTACTTTACGGTAAATCCGTTTTCAGCATCTATTTGGTAGTCCATCTCATCCAAGCATCTGTTGCATTGAACTTTTACTACCCCTTTCAAGAGAAATTTAAAATCGAAGTTTCCTTCTATCTTTTTTACTATGAGTTGTACACTTACATCTCCTTTTGTTACTTCGGCATCTTCTATTGCTGAAAAAAAGTTATCATCAAGATGGTATTCATATTGGTATGTTCCATCTGAGAGCCCCTTTAATTCTATTTTGTAGGTTTCCATTTTTACCATTTAATATACAAACGTGCCAAAAAGCGATGCAAAGTTAATTAAAAAAATCCCGATGACAAAATAAGTTGAGACAAAACCCTCATTTTTTTGTTTTTTTTATAGCAATTTTATGCTTCATCTATATGTAATTCCACTCTAAAGGTGGTTCCTTTGCCCAATTCACTCTCTTTTACATACACTCTTCCTCCATGATACTCCTCAACAATTCGCTTTACAAGTGCCAACCCTAATCCCCAACCTCGCTCTTTTGTGGTATATCCCGGACGGAATACGGTATTAAAGTTTTTTCGGGCTATTCCTTTTCCTGTGTCGGTTATATCAATGTAACATATATCTACATCTTGCATTAATTCTACCTTCAATTCTCCCGTTCCGCTCATTGCATCTATTGCATTTTTACAGAGATTTTCAAATACCCACTCTATTAGCGGAACGCATAATTTTATAGGGATTGGTGTATCAGGTATGATAGTTTTAAATTTTACCTTGTTAGATACTCTGCGTTGCATATACTCTGCCGAGCTTCGTACCACCGGGGTAATGTCGGTTTTTACAAGTTCGGGCGATGAGCCTATTTTTGAAAACCTCTCTGCTATTACCGACAGGCGGGTTACATCTTTCTCCATATCTGCAAGGAGAGCTTTGTCTATATCATTCATTTTCAACACCTCAACCCATGCCATTAATGATGATATTGGTGTACCCAACTGATGTGCGGTCTCTTTTGATAATCCAACCCAAACTTGATTTTGCTCTGCTTTTTTGCTATTCATAAGGGCAATGTAGCATATCAACAAGAAGAGTATCATTACTCCTAATTGCACGTATGGGAATAGTGCCAAATATTTTAGCATCACCGAGTCGTCGTAATAGAGGTATTGTTTTGTATCTTCATCTATCGGTATCTCTATCACATTTCCTAATTCCTTAAAATCGTGATATATTTTTTCCAGAGAGATAGAGTCTTTCTTTGAGATATTGGCAGTTCCCATAACTTGCTCATCCTGATCAACTATAATAACAGGTATTGTTGAGTTGCTTTGTAAAATTTTAAGTATCAATCCCAAATCGGTATTGGTATCACTGGCAGCCAAACGTGTTGCTTCTGCCCATATCTCCATTTTATTTAACTCCTCTTTTGATAAATCTTCTACCAACTTATTTGAAACATATAGGAATAGCGATACCAGTATTAGAGATATTACTATAAATACTATCTTAAATTTTTGTCTTGTTTTGTATATATTACGCATAACTTATCTCTATTATTTTCTCTTTTAAAGAGGATTATTAAGCGATTTGATACTTATTAAACGTTTGAGCCGTAAATTTATTATAATTTAATTGAATGGTAAAATATTTTGAAATCAAACAGATATAAGATTTATTCTGGGATGTATAAAGCAAAAGCAGTTTATCTAAAGATAAACAATCTATACAAAAAAAGGAACTCTCGCGAGTTCCTTTTATGGCAAAATTTGAAATATATTATTCAATAGAATAAATATCCTTATTAATCTGCATTTAGAGTAAAGCGTTTGAATGCTATTGCAGTCAATTCTTTATCTTTTGATGCCAAGTACTCTTTGATTGACATCTTAGCGTCTTTTACAAATGCTTGCTCTAAAAGTGAGTTCTCTTGGTAGAATTTGTTAAGACGTCCTTGAGCAATTTTATCAAGCATAGCCTCAGGTTTACCCTCTTGACGTGCTTTGTCTTTTGCTATCTCAAACTCTTTCTCTACTACCTCAGCAGGAAACTCTTCGCGAGTTACTGCAATTGGATTCATTGCAGCTACTTGCATAGCTACATCGCGAGCAACTTGGTTCTCCAACTCTTTGTTGAACGATACGATAGTTGCCAAGCGGTTTCCTGAGTGGATGTATGCTACTGTTGCCGGAGCCTCTAATGATAGATATGTGCTCAACTCCATTTTCTCACCTGTTACACCACTGCGGTCAGTAACTAAGTCTGCTATTGTACGTCCCTCAACCTCAGTTGCAAGAAGTGCTTCAATTGTTGCCGGGCGAGTTTCAATTGCTTTATCAAGTATTGTTTGAGTTAATGCAATAAAGTCAGCATTTTTTGCCACGAAGTCAGTTTCGCAGTTTAATGCTACGATTGCTGCAAATCCGTCTTTAGCTGCGGCTAATACGCAACCCTCTGAAGCATCGCGATCCTCACGTTTTGCAACGATTGCTTGACCACGTTTACGGATTAACTCAATAGCTTTGTCAAAATCTCCTTCAGCCTCTGCAAGTGCTTTTTTGCAATCCATCATTCCAGCACCTGTCATTTTGCGAAGTTTTGTAATATCTTGAATTGTAACAGCCATAATTAGTATAAATTTAATTTGTTATTAATTACTCTTCTGTCTCTGCTTTAGGTTCTACAGTTGGAGTCTCTTCTGCATCGCGGCGGATACGTGCGCGAGTTTTACGAGCTTTTTTCTCTTCTGCACCCTCAGTTGCTTGAGCCTCAGCAGCCTCAGTATCTGCTTTTTCTACTTTACGCTCCTCAAGACCTTCTGTGATTGCTCCGCAAAGTGCACTCAACACTGCGTCAATTGATTTTGATGCATCGTCGTTTGCTGGGATTACGTAATCTACATTTGAAGGATCTGAGTTTGTATCAACCATAGCAAATACAGGGATACCTAAACGGTTAGCCTCAGCAACAGCAATGTGCTCTTTCATTACGTCAACTACAAAAAGTGCTGCAGGAAGACGAGTTAAGTCAACGATGCTACCCAAGTTTTTCTCCAATTTTGCACGTTGGCGAGATACTTGAAGTTTTTCGCGTTTTGAAAGGTTTGCAAATGTGCCATCTTTAATCATTTTGTCGATAGCGTTCATTTTTTTGATTGCTTTGCGGATTGTTGGGAAGTTTGTTAACATTCCACCCGGCCAACGCTCAATAACGTATGGCATTCCTACTTCAGTTGCTTTATCTGCTACTACTTGTTTTGCTTGTTTTTTAGTTGAAACAAATAGGATTTTTTTGCCTGATTTAGCAATCTGTTTTAAAGCAGCAGCTGCCTCATCAATTTTTACAACTGTTTTGTTAAGGTCGATAATGTGAATTCCGTTACGCTCCATAAAAATGTATGGACGCATTGCTGGATTCCATTTACGTGTTAAGTGGCCAAAATGTACTCCGGCCTCGAGTAATTGATCAAATGTTGTTAGTGACATTGTTTTCTTTTTTTATTTATTCGTTTACATTCTACTAATTCAATTACAAGGTAATCTTTCTTTTAATTATAAAATGAAGCATTCTGAATCTCTTCTAACTCTATATTTCCAAAAAAGAGTCCTTGTAATTTGGATACTAAACGTCCAATTAAGATTCTTATGCGGCAAATATTAACGTTTGCTGAATTGGAATCTCTTTCTTGCTTTGGGACGTCCCGGTTTTTTACGCTCTACAACACGTGGGTCGCGAGTCATAAATCCTTCTGATTTCAAAGCGGGTTTGTCCTCAGGATTGATTTTAACAAGAGCACGAGCAATTGCCAAACGCAATGCCTCTGCTTGTCCTTTAAATCCACCTCCGTTAAGATTTACTTTGATATCGTATTTCTCAGCAACTCCTAATTTCAATAGTGGTTGTTTTACAACAAATTGCATAATCTCCAATGGGAAATATTGTGCAAGGTCTTTTTTGTTGATGGTGATTACACCGTTTCCCTCTTTTACGTAAACACGTGCTACCGCTGCTTTACGTCTTCCTAATGCGTTAACTGTTTCCATTATGATTATGCTTATTTAAGAGTGTTTATATCAATTGTTTTAGGGTTTTGTGCTGCATGAGGATGCTCTTCTCCTGCGTATACATAAACATTTGTAAGAAGTTTTGCACCAAGTCTGTTCTTTGGCAACATTCCTTTGATAACTTTCAAGAACAATTTTGACTCACCTTTTTGCATAAGTTTTGCAGGTGTAATCTCTCTTTGTCCACCGGGATAACCTGTGTATGACAAATAGATTTTATCTGTCCATTTGTTACCTGTTAATTTTACTTTATCAGCATTGATAATAATCACGTTATCTCCACAATCTGCATTGGGAGTAAAACAAGGTTTATATTTACCTCTTAAAATTTTAGCAACTTTTGATGCTAAACGACCCAAAACTTGATCTGTTGCGTCAACGATAACCCACTCTTTTTGAGCAGCTGCTTTTCCAACAGATACTGTCTTGTAACTTAATGTATCCACTTTGTATCTTTTTAATTATTAAACATTTAAATTCAGGCACAAGCTACGTTTCCGAACACACTTGAAACCATGCTTGCGTCTATTTTCTCTCTATTTTGGATATAATCGGCGTGCAAAAGTACTCTTTTTCTTTGAATTACAAAAATTTTTGAGAACATTTTTTATGTTCTATATCCTATTCCGATTTTTTTTTATATCTTTACAACTGATAATAAATATATTAAAATACACCTATTGATATAAAAAAATATAAATATATAAAACTTATAATCTATGAAAAAATTTACACATCTTGCTATTGTTTTTATGCTGATAGTGGGAATGCAGTTTGCAAATGCTGCTTCGGTACAGTTTCCCTCTACCGAGCAACCCGGTCAAGCACAAGCAACATCAGAATCAACTAAATGGACTCTCTACAACAACCTTTTAGAGGTGGAGTATATTATGAGTAACGGAGATCTTTACTTTAATGGTTCAGAGGCTTTGCAACTTGCTCCGGGTAGTGAGCCTTTTACTATTACTTTAGGCAATGGAACTACTGTTAAGGCTTCGGATATGACTATGAGTTCATACCCCGTTATAACAAACCTTACAGGAGATAGCGAGGCTATAAAAGCATCAGAGAAATACAATGGTAAGGTTTTGACTGCAAAATATACTTACAACTCTTTAAGCATTGAGTGGAGAGCTGTATTACGTGATGGTTCTCACTATATTCGTACCGAGATGGATATTACCGCTTCGGCTAACACCTCAATGACTAATATTATTCCTTTAACTCATAACCTTACTGCTGATGCTGATATAGTGGAGGTTAAGGGTACTGTTAGAGGAGCTCCTCTTGCTTCTTCAAAAATATTTGCGGCTATTGAAAACCCCGATGGTATTAATAGTGTTGGAAGTTCATCATCTTCTACTGTTTTCTCTCCCACATCTTGGACTCCTCAAAGCTGGGATACTCCAAGCAGTGTTCCTTCCGGAATAACATCATTGGGATTTACTAACTCTCAAATAAAATCAGCCGAAGGTAAAGTAAATATCTCAGCAGCAGGAAACGTATCGTTTACATTTAACTACTCAACTGGTAACTACCGCTTGAATATGACAGGTGTTGATATTTTGGATGCAAGCGGAAACGTTGTTGCCAACGATTACCATATAGGTTACTCGGGAACAGCTTATAGCAATAAAACTTATACTTTAAATGTTCCTTCAGCCGGCACTTATACTTTGAGATATTTTGTTGAAACAAAAACTGAAGATATTACAAGCTCGGGTAGTATTGCCATTTCAGGCGCAACTGTTTCTATTGCTACCGGAGAGAAATCAATTACCGGTCGCTGGAGCCGAGCAACAACTCTTAAGGCAGGAGATAGCTGGCACATCGGAACAGTGGTTGGTCTTGTTGCAGAAGGACAACTTCGCCGCTCGTTCCTTGCTTACAACGAGAGAGAACGCGCAGTACCTTACCGCTCGTTTATACACTACAACTCGTGGTACGAACTTAATATCGACCGAAACAACGACTCTAACCCTCTGAATCGTATGGTAGAGAGTCAATGTCTTCCTGTTCTTGATGCATGGAAAACCAATTTGTTTGATGTGCATAATGTTGGTATTGATGCATTTGTTTGGGATGATGGTTGGGATGACTTTAACTCTCTATGGGATTTTCATATTGGATTCCCCGAAGGATTCTCCAATATTAACGAAAAGGCTACCGCAATGGGCACAGGTATAGGTGCATGGTTAGGACCTGTGGGCGGATATGGTGCTTCAAAGGCTCAACGTCTTGCATATTGGAATAATACTCACTCAACTCAAATTTCAAATTTTGAGTTATCTAACCCCGAATACCTTGATGCTTTTGCCGACCGTTGTTCTCAAATGGTTAATGATTATGACTTCCGTTACTTTAAACTTGATGGTATAAGTGATTTAAGTAACGCAACAGGACCTAAAATTGAAGAGGACGTTGAGAGTTTCTTGAATATGTTAAACGTACTTCGCGAAATTAAATATGACCTATATTTTAACTGTACTGTAGGAACATGGTCTTCTCCGTTCTGGCTACACTTTGCAGATGCTATCTGGAGACAAGATGGAGACTGGGATAAGATAGGAAATCAAGGAGATAATCGCGAAAAATGGATTACATATCGCGACTATATGGTTTATAAAAACTATCCGCTGGCTTCACCTATTTGTCCTATTAACTCAATTATGACCCACGGATTGATGGTTACTAAATACGGACCACCTAATGTTATGCCTCGCGATGATAGCGATGCAACAGCAAAAGGTATTATCCGCGAAATGCACTGTGCTTTTGGTTGTGGTTCTGGATTAATAGAGCTATATGTCGATAACGACCTTATGACAACTATCGGCGAGGATGGTGAACTTTGGGCGGCTTTGGCAGAGTGTATTGAGTGGCACAGAGACAATGAAGATGTTCTTGCTGATGTTCACTGGGTTGGAGGCAATCCTTGGGATGGTTCAAAAGTTAGTGTGTATGGTTGGGCATCATGGAACGGAAAGAAAGCAACTCTTACTCTCCGCAATCCGAGTGCTTCAACAAAAACATTCTCTACAACCCTTCGCCAAGCCTTGGACATTCCTAATTACGTTACAGGTGACATAAAACTTACTGACGCTTTCAAGAATCAAACTCAATATAGCGGTATTACCAATGAGAGTGTAAATATTGACCAAACAATTACATTTACAATGCCTGCATTTGACGTTGTTGTATTGAATGGTAACTGCGCTCAAGAGGTTGAGTTAAGTGGTAGCATGAGCATTTCAAACCTTAACAAACGCTCAGCTAACATCAAGATAATTGATAGCGAAGAGGCTATTATATCAACAGGATGGGCTCAAATTGGTATTCTTAATGGGTGGAACGGAAAGAGTTCTTTAACAAATGAAGATGTTGCAAATATGTTCGCTCCTGTTGGAGATAGCAATGGCGAAAACATATTCAAATGGAATAATGGTGGTAAACTATCTGAGACAACTATTAATTGGAGTAACTTTGCCACAGAAACCGGCAATCCTGTTGTATTAGTTATTGGTAACGGTTCTAACATTAAAGATGCTGATGAGCTGGCAATATTAAAACTTAAAGTTGACAACAACGAACTCCTTTGGGAGAATGCTGATGGTGTAGAAATAAATATCTCTGCCGACAATGTAACTGCTGTTATGGGAGCCATTACAGAGGATTCAGAAACTAAATATATACAAACAAGAGCCTTTGGCTACCCAACCGGCGTTGAAGAGGAGATTGCCGATAACATTGAGATATACTCGGCAAATAACAATGTAATTATTAAAGGATGCAACCAAGAGGTTTCAGTCAAGATATTCGATGTTATGGGTAAAATAATAAATGCTGCAAATGTATTAGCAGATGAGACTCAACTATCCGTTAACGAAAAGGGTATTTACATAGTAACTATATTTGATAAAAATAGAGTAATTAAATCAGAAAAAGTTATAATAAAATAAGGAATATATGAAAACATTTAAGATTTTACTATTAGCATTATGCTTTACTGCATGTAGCACCAAACCAGTAGCAACAGTAGTTTTCCCATCATTACAACAACCAGAGAAAGCAACTGCCACTAACGAAGGAGAAAAGTATATTCTCTCAAACAACTTGTTGAAAGCAGAATATATATTAGAGAATGGTAATTTAAAATTCAATGGAAGCGACGCTTTACAGTTGGCTCCTACAAATGATTTGTTCTATGTCACTTTGGGTGATAGCTCAATAGTTAAATCATCAGAAATGACTATGAGCGAAGCAAAAATAGAGCAATTGAAAGGGTGTGAGAAAGCAATCAAAAAAGCAGAGCAATACAATGGTTACAAATTAAGTGCTGTATTTAAATATAACAATTTAACTATTGATTGGAGTGCTGTATTGCGTGATAACTCTCACTACCTTCGCACCGAAATGAAGATTAGTGCTAATGAAGATACAGAGATGATAAACATAGTTCCTATGGAATACACGCTAACCAACAACGCAGATGCAGTTATAGTTAACGGAGAAGTTCGCGGAGCACCTCTAACATCTTCTAAGATATTCGCAGGTATTGAGACTCCATTGGGAATTAACAGCGTTGATGGCAACACAATCAAAGGATTATGGAGCAGAGCAACAACCCTTAAAGCAGGAGATACTTGGAGTATAGGAGCAGTTGTAGGTCTTGTAGCAGAAGATCAACTACGTCGCTCGTTCCTTGCATATCACGAGAGAGAACGTGCTGTACCCTACCGCCCATTCATACACTACAACTCATGGTACGAACTTAACATTGACCGCAACAACTTCCCTGACCCACTAAAACGTATGATAGAGAGTCAATGTGTTGAAGTTATTGAAGCATGGCGTACAAATATGTATGAAAAACATGGTGTAGGAATTGATGCATTCGTTTGGGATGATGGATGGGATGAGTTTAACTCATTCTGGGATTTTCATATAGGATTCCCCAACGGATTTGCAAAACTCGACTCAATAGCAAAAACTATGGGAACTGGAATGGGTGCTTGGTTAGGACCTGTTGGTGGATATGGAGAGTCTAAGGCTCAACGCTTAGATTTTTGGAATCGCAATCACGAAAACCAAATTGACAATTTTGAATTATCAAATCCCGAGTATTTTGACGCCTTTATTGCAAGTTGCTCAAATATGGTAGATAGTTACGATTTCCGTTACTTCAAGTTTGACGGTATCAGCGATATTGCCAATGCAACAGGACCTAAAAACGAAGAAGACGCAGAGGGAATTATCAACGTACTTAAAGCACTTAGAGAGATCCGTTACGACCTATTCTTTAACTGCTCAGTAGGAACATGGTCATCGCCATTCTGGTTCCAATACGCCGATGCTGTTTGGCGTCAAGACCAAGACTGGACAACCGTTGGAGATCAAGGCGACAATCGCGAGAAATGGATTACATATCGCGACCACATGGTGTATAAAAACTTTACAGTAGCATCGCCAATATGCCCCATAAACTCTATTATGACTCATGGATTAATAGTTAGTAAATATGGACCTCCAGCATCAGCTCCACACGATGATTCAGAGGAGACAGCAAAAGGTATTATCCGCGAAATGCGTTGTGCATTTGGTTGTGGTTCAGGACTAATAGAACTCTATGTTGACAATGACATTATGAGCAATGTAGGAGAAGATGGAGAACTATGGGCAGAGTTAGCAGAGTGCATTAAATGGCAACGCAACAACCAAGACGTACTTGCCGATATTCACTGGGTAGGAGGCAATCCTTGGAATGGCGAAAAAGCAGAAGTATATGGTTGGGCATCATGGAACGGAGAAAAAGCAACACTAACACTCCGCAACCCTAACTCAACAGAGCAAACCTTCACGACTACTCTACGCCAAGCGTTGGATATACCAAATTACATAACAGGCAATATTAAACTTACAGATGCTTTCAAAAACCAAACACAATATGCAGGCATCACAAATGAAAGCATTGATATTGACCAAACTATAACATTTACAATGCCACCATTTGACGTTGTAGTATTAGACGGAGAGTGTAAGTAAAGCAGCTATTAGTTATGCGGTGCAAAGCACCTTAGATTTTAAGATATAAGCAGTAGGTTACTTGAACAACCTACTGCTTTTTTGTTCAACGTTAAAAGAGGTACTCGTTTAAGAAAACTAAATTACGCAAAACAACCCAAGAAAAACGAGGTAGGAGTCAAACGTTTATTTAATTTAGCTAATTAGAATAGATATAAGGTCTTAAAAGCATTAAGGGCATAAAGGCATTAAAGGGGCAATATTCCCCTGCTTTTGGGAGAAGATGTTTAACTATTTGACTAATCAGGATAATTTGGTCAATTGGTCCAATACCTTTTAGGCTTTAAGGGCCTTAAATGGCATTAAAGGCATTAAAGGGGCAATATTCCCCTGCTTTGGGGAGAGGAGTTTAACTATTTGACTAATCAGGCCAATTAGACTAATACCTTTTAGGCCTTTTGGGCTTTAATGGCCTTTAAGGCTTTAAATGGCCTTAAAGTACCTTAGTTTTACAAACAAAAAAAGAGAGAAGTCTTTGTAACTTCTCTCTTTCCATAAGGGGCGGCTACCTACTCTCCCACTTGCGCAGTACCATCGGCGTAGTCAGGTTTAACTTCTCTGTTCGGGATGGGAAGAGGTGGAGCCCTGACGCTATAGCCACCTAAATTTCTTTA